>CAZENC010000112.1:0-8937 GCA_964513115.1 uncultured Desulfobacteraceae bacterium
ATATCGTGAATATGGATAATGCCATGAAATGGGGCTTTGCGTGGAAAATGGGCCCATTCGAGGTCTGGGACGCCATCGGGGTAAACAAATCCGTGACCAAGATGAAAGGGGCGGGTTACAAGATCCCTGCATCCGTCCAGGAGATGCTTGATAGCGGAAAGGAGTCCTTTTATAAGAAAGAGGCGAGCGTAACATACTGCTATGATTTTGTATCAAAGGACTACAAGGAGGTCCCTGTCAAACCGGGGATTATTTTGTTACCCTCGTTGAAGGACCGGGAGAAGACGGTTGCCGGAAATACCGGTGCCACGCTCATTGACATTGGCGATGGCGTTGCCTGCCTGGAATTTCATGCAAAGATGAATGCAATAGGGGAAGATATTATTCGAATGGCCGCGCAAACAGGTGATATCGTGTCCAAGGATTTTGAAGGGCTGGTAATTGCCAATCATGCAGGCAATTTCTCTGTTGGAGCGAACCTGGCCCTGGTTCTGTTTACTGCCCAGGAAGAGGAGTGGGATGATCTGGAATGGTCGATTAAGGCCCTGCAGGACTCGTTGATGAGGCTTAAGTATTTGGACAAACCCGTGGTGGCGGCCCCTGCCGGCATGGCCCTGGGAGGCGGGTGCGAAGTCTGTCTTGCCGCGGACCGGGTGCGCTATGCGGCAGAGACGTACATAGGCCTTGTAGAAACAGGCGTGGGCGTTATCCCCGCCGGCGGAGGAACCAAGGAACTGCTTATCCGCAATACGGATCACCTTTTTGAGGTTCAGGGGGGCGGCATTTACCCCAAACAGATCGAGTTCATGCCGTTTGTGGCGAGGGCCTTTGAGACCATCGCCATGGCAAAGGTTGCGACTTCCGGACCGGAGGCGGTCAAGATGGGATATCTTAAAGACACGGACAAAATGACGGTCAATAGGGATTACCTGATACAGGATGCCAAAAATACGGTCCTGGCCATGAATCTGGAGGGCTATACACCTTCCAGACCCAGGGATGACATCCGCGTGGCCGGTGAAAACACCTTTGCCATGATCAAGCTCGCTCTATGGACCATGCATGAGCAGGGCTATATAACGGATCACGATGTAACAGTTTCCACCAAGTTGGGGTACGTGCTTTGTGGTGGAAATGTCCTTGAAAATACAAAAGTGAGCGAGCAATATCTCTTGGACCTGGAGCGGGAGGCGTTCTTAAGCTTGTGCGGCGATCCCAAGACACAGGCCAGGATTCAACATACGTTGACAACAGGGAAACCGTTGAGAAACTAATAAAAATCGGTTGAGTGGTCAATCGGTTAAGTAGTTAAATTGTATGAACTTAAACCACTCAACCACTCAACCATTTGACTAAGTCTTGAGGGAGGGAAATGACATGAAAGAAGCCGTGATTGTTGCTGCCTGTAGAACGGCAGTAGGGAAGGCCCCTCGCGGAATACTAAAGGATACACGGCCGGAGCATATGGGATGCGCAGTATTGGGTGATCTGTTGAAACGGGCAGGGGACTTGGATCCCATGCTCATAGACGATGTAATTATCGGGTGTACATTTCCCGAGGCCACACAGGGACTCAACCTGGGTCGAGTTCTGGTTATGTCAATGGGGTGGCCGGATCGCATACCCGGGATGACCGTTAACCGATTCTGCTCCTCGGGGCTTCAGGCCATTGCCATTGGTGCTGAAAAAATCATGTGCGGTTTTTCTGACGTGGTTATCTCCGGCGGCGTGGAAAGCATGAGCCAGATCCCCATGGGCGGAAGCATGATGTACCCGAACCCCGCACTGGTGGATATGAGGCCGGGTGCCTTTAGCGGAATGGGGCTTACCGCTGAAAACGTGGCCGAGCGCTATAACATAGGCCGTGAAGAACAGGATGAATTCGGCGCAAAAAGCCAGCAGAAGGCCGAGGCCGCCATCAAGGCAGGCCGTTTTAAGAGTCAGATAGTTCCTTTGACCGTCAAAAGACAGAAACAGCTGCCAAACGGGCATTTCGAATTTGAAGAGTTTATCTTTGACACGGATGAAGGCATGCGTCCCGGTACTACCAAAGAAGGCATTTCCAAGATCCGCCCGGCCTTCAAACCCGACGGAACAGTGACTGCCGGAAATTCATCCCAGACGAGTGATGCAGCCGCAGGTGTTGTTTTGATGTCAAAGGAAAAGGCCAAGGAATTGGGCCTGAAACCCATGGCGACGTTCAGGTTCCACACTGCAGAGGGGTGCCCTCCGGAATATATGGGTGTTGGACCCTCTGTAGCAATCCCCAAGGTGATGAAGATCTCCGGCATGAGCCTTGAACAGATGGAACTGATTGAGCTGAATGAGGCCTTTGCGGCCCAGGCCATTTATTGCATCAGGGAATTGGGGATAGATGAAGAAATTACAAACGTGAACGGCGGTGCCGTTGCTTTAGGCCACCCCTTAGGCTGCACGGGCGCCAAGCTGACCACACAGTTGATCTATGAGATGCAGGAGAGAAATCTCCGGTGGGGACTTGTCTCCATGTGCATCGGCTTTGGAATGGGCGCTGCCGGGATCTTTGAGATTGAGGATTACTGATATAATTGAAGATTGATGATTGAATATTGACTAATAGGTAGCACTCCAGCTTTTGAAAGCAGGCAAATACCTCCATGGCCCTAATGTGTCATAATAATTTTAGTTGGGAAAACCATCAATCCAAAATAATAAATTGAAATAAGGAGTGATAAAATGGCTGATAAAAGGATTTTTGCAGGCGGTGATTTTTTGATCACGGATGTGGCCCCCGATGAGGTCTTTACTCCTGAGGATTTTACTGATGAACACAAGATGATCTATGAGACCGGTAGTGATTTTATAGAAAAGGAAGTAACGCCTTTTGTTGATAAGCTTGAAGAAAAGGATCACGATCTTGTGCTTGAGCTTCTGGGAAAGGCAGGAGAACTAGGCCTCCTCGGCACCGACATACCAGAGGAATACGGCGGGTTAGGGCTGGATAAGGTCAGCACCACCATCGTGGCAGAGGTCATGGGGAATGCAGGTTCATTCAGCGTGGTTTCCGGTGCCCACACAGGGATAGGAACCCTTCCCATTGTTTATTTTGGAAATGAGGAACAGAAAAAGAAATACCTGCCCAAACTGGCCTCCGGAGAGTGGTGTGCGGCCTACTGCCTGACAGAGGCAGGCGCCGGTACCGATGCACTGAATGCCAGGACAAAGGCGGTCCTTTCCGATGATGGCAAATACTACATTCTAAACGGTGAGAAGATGTTTATAACAAACGCAGGTTGGGCCAGCAGCTTTGTTGTCTACGCCAAGGTAGATGGGGAGCAATTTACCGGTTTTATTGTAGAGAAAGATTTTCCCGGCGTTTCCACCGGGGCCGAGGAGAAGAAGTTGGGAATGCACGGGTCTTCCACCCGTCCTGTAATCCTGGAGGATGCCAAGGTACCGGTCGAAAATGTCATGTATGAAGTCGGCAAAGGTCATAAGATCGCATTCAATATTCTTAATATAGGCCGCTGGAAACTTGGTGCAAGCTGTGTGGGCGGGTGCAAGAAATGTTTGACAGAGGCCGTCAAATACGCAAACGGCCGAATACAATTCAAGGTCCCTATCAGCTCTTTTGGAATGATCAAGATCAAATTTGCCGATATGGCCGTTCGCACCTACATGAGCGAAAGCATGATGTACCGCCTTGCAGGCATGTTTGATGATAAACTGGCCCTTTTGGATGCAGAGGCCAAGAAGAGCGGTTCTGAAAATGCAAATACCATTGAGGAATATGCTGCTGAATGCTCCATTACCAAGGTCTATGGCTCTGAGGCACTTGACTTTTGTGTTGATGAGTATGTGCAGGTCCTGGGAGGATACGGTTTTTGCGCTGAGTATCCGGCGGAGAGGTATTACAGGGATTCCAGGATCAACCGGATATGGGAAGGTACAAACGAAATCAACAGGATGCTTGTGCCGGGAACCATGCTGAAAAGGGCCATGCAGGGCCGTTTAAACCTGTTACAGGCGGCCCAGAGCATTGCCGGGGAACTCATGACCTATTCGCCTCTTTCAGTACAGTTGCCGGATACACCCCTTGCGCTGCAGGAGCACATAGTCAAGATGTCGAAGAAACTCGCCCTAATGGTGGCTGGTGTGGCCGCCCAGAAATTCGGAGCCAAACTGGACAGGGAACAGGAGATCCTGGCTAAGATTGCCGATATCGTGATCGAGATATTTGCAATGGAGAGCGGACTTTTAAGGGCGCTGAAAATTATTGATAAACAGGGAGAAGACAAGGCCAATTATCAGATTGCGGCGGTGAAGGTCTATGTGGATGAGATGATCCCTAAGATCGAGAACTGGGCCAAACAGGTCATCGCCTATGTGGAAGAAGGGGATATGCTCAGGACGCAGTTGGCCGGTGTGAAAAAGCTGGCCAGGTACCAGCCTATTGACGCGATAAGCCTGAAGAGAAAAATTGCTGATCGTGTGATTGAGCTTGAAGCCTATCCCTTTTAATCCTGAACATATCTGTGTATTACAAAAGAGGGTTTGCGCGTAAGCAGGCCCTCTTTTTTGATGTATAATTGAAAAGTTGTGGTATATTACATGGTGAACCCACAGAGTATGGGACTTTTACCCGCCTTCGCAGAAAGCCCCGCGCGGAAGCGCGGGGAGCTTCACTTTCTGACAATTAAAAGCATCTATAATGCTATGGGATTTAAATGATTAAAGACATTCAAAAATTAAGAAACATCGGTATCAGCGCACACATCGATTCGGGTAAGACCACACTTACCGAGAGGATCCTTTATTATACCAAGCGGATCTTTGCCATTCACGAGGTCAAGGGTAAAGATGGGGTCGGGGCAACTATGGATTCCATGGAATTAGAAAAGGAACGTGGGATCACAATAACCTCGGCCGCTACATACTGTGAGTGGAAGGGGCACAGGATCAATATTATTGACACGCCCGGCCACGTGGATTTTACAATTGAGGTGGAGCGGGCCCTGAGGGTCCTGGACGGGGCCGTTTTGATCCTCTGTGCCGTAGGCGGCGTCCAGTCTCAGTCCCTGACCGTTGACAGGCAGATGAATCGTTACAAGGTCCCGAGGATTGCTTTTATCAACAAATGTGATCGATCAGGGGCCGACCCATTTAGAGTGTGTGACCAGCTTAGAGCGAAATTAAACCATAACACCGTGCTTATGCAGATTCCTATCGGCCTTGAAGCAAAATTTTCCGGTATCGTGGATCTAGTTACCATGAAAGCGGTCTATTTTGAAGGACCCAACGGGGAAGAGGTAAGGGAGGATGAAATTCCTGAAGAGATGCTTGATAAGGCCCAGGCAAAAAGAGAAGAACTCCTCGATGCCGCTTCCATGTTTTCGGATGAACTCATGGAGGCCGTTTTCGAAGAAAGAGTAACGGAAGATGTAATCTATAAGGCTTTAAGAGCAGGAACCCTTTCAAGACAAATGACCCCGGTTTTTTTGGGATCGGCCTATAAGAATATTGGTGTTCAATGCGTATTAGACGGGGTTAACCGTTATCTTCCTTCCCCGACAGAAGTACAAAATGTGGCCCTTGACTCTGATCAGGACGAAAAGGAAATCCTTCTTGAAACCGATCCTGACCTGCCCGTCGTTGCTCTGGCCTTTAAATTGGAGGTCACGCCATACGGGCAGTTGACCTATCTCAGGATATACCAGGGTTCCGTAGGTAAAGGAGACGATCTTGTTGTCACACGTAACAGGAAGAAGATAAAGGTGGGGAGACTGGTCCGTATGCATGCGGACGAGATGGAAGACATTACCAGGGCCTATGCAGGGGATATTATAGCCCTATTCGGTGTAGAGTGCTACTCAGGTGATACATTTACGAACGGCCGGTTGAGCTACAGCATGTCCTCCATGTTTGTGCCGGAACCGGTCATATCACTGACCATTTCACCGGAGGACAATAAGTCCCAGAATAACATGTCCAAGGCCCTGAACAGGTTTATAAGAGAAGACCCCACATTTCGATCGCATGTGGATGCAGAGTCGGGCGAGACCATTATATCGGGCATGGGAGAGCTTCATTTAGATGTATATGTGGAGAGAATGAAAAGGGAGTTCAGCGCCCAGGTTGTAACAGGGATTCCCCAGGTGGCATACCGCGAGGCCATCACAAAAAAGGCGTTATTCGATTATACCCACAAGAAGCAGACCGGAGGTGCGGGCCAGTTTGGAAGGGTTGCGGGTTTTATGGAACCTTCCGAGGATGGAACCTATCAATTTGACAATCAGGTAAAGGGAGGTGTGATTCCCACCGAATACCTGCCGGCAGTGGACAAGGGCATGCAGTCCTGCCTCAAGAAGGGACTCGTGTTAGGATTTCCGGTTATCGGCATGAAGGTGACGGTCAACGACGGCAAATCTCACAGTGTTGATTCATCTGAGATGGCATTTACACAGGCAGCCATCGGCGCATACAAGAAGGCATACATGAAAGCCGGACCTGTTATCCTCGAGCCGATTATGAAACTGTCGGTTGAGGGTCCTTCCGAGTTTCAGGGGAATGTAATGGCGTCCATCAACCAGCGAAGGGGCCTGATTGCGAGTGCTACGGAAGACGGAGTGTTTACAAATATCGAGGCCGAAGTGCCCCTGGCGGAGATGTTCGGCTATGCGACAACCCTCAGATCGCTGACGCAGGGAAAGGCGGAATTTACCATGGAATTTTCAAGGTATGCAAAGGTCCCCGAATCCCTGTCAGAGGAACTAAAAAAGGCCGAGAGGGAAAAGTCAAAAGGAGAAAAGGAATCATGAAAGATTTTATTTCATACAGCCCGCTAAAGCTCCTTGAGAAATCTTCGAGAAAAGGTTTGGGTTCGGGAAATCTCGGAGTTCTCATTGCCCGTGCCGGAGTCGGTAAAACCGCCTGCCTTATTAATATTGCTTTTGACAGGATTTTTCGTCAGGGAAAACTTGTTCATATTTCTCTTGAAGAAGGGCCCGAAAAGGTCACTTCCTATTATAATGTCATGTATCATGATCTTGTAAAGGCCCTGGATCTAGCGGATGATTATGATTATTATCGGATGCTTATTGAAAGGAATAGAATGATTTTGGCCTACTTGAATCAGAGCTTTGATACAGAGCGTCTCAGGGCAAACCTCAGGAACCTGGCGGAAAATCTTGATTTCAGGCCTGATGCGCTTATTGTGGACGGCCTTGATTTTCAGAGCGTGGAAAGGACGTTATTTGAAGGTTTCAAGGAAATCGCTGCGGAATTTCAGGTGGAAATATGGCTGTCAGCCCTATCTCATCGACATATTGCCGAGGTGAACGAAAGGGGGATACCGTATCCATGTAATGAACTCGACGACCTTTTTAGCCTAATAATACTGTTTCAGCCTGAATCATCAGGCGTATTTTTAAAGCTGCTTAAGGACCACGATAACCCTACGATCCCGAACACAAGTGTCAGGCTGGATCCGAACACGTTTCTTGCTTTGGATACGAAATAAGGAGTATTTAACATTAATGATATTTTGTTAAAATGATATTCGTGGTCTTCCGGAATGACTCATTTTTTCTTGACAATTTGGGGCATGTCCTATTTAAGGAAAATATCCGTAGAATAATGAGCTACCCCACAGAAAGCTGCGGGCAATTAAATGCTTAGTGATTAAAGATAGGAGGTATAATAATGCGGAAATTTAAGATAGTGACGGCCTTGTTTCTATGCGTGAGTATACTTTGTGTTTTTTGTTCATGTCAGACACCGGCAGGGCGAACTGCAGGTCAGGTGGTTGATGACGGCACAATCACTACCAAAGTAAAGGGAAAGATTTTTAATGATGATTTGGTCAGTGGATTTACCATCTCTGTAAAGACCTTTGAGGGGGAAGTAACCTTGACCGGGGCGGTGGATTCTGAAAAGGCGAGGGAAAGGGCAGGTCAACTGGCCAGTAATACAGTAGGAGTGCGGAAAGTACACAATCTCATCAAAATAAAGCAGTGAAATATGGCCTGGCGCAGTGGTGAGGTTGCAAGTGGACCCGATACAGCTTGAAATAGTTGCACCTATGCTTTCCACACTTGAGATAGGTGGTCGTGGATCCAGCTTTATATTCGGTTATTTAGGATTGAAAAGGAAATATCGCGATTTTTCCGTTAATGAATATCCTGATGACTGGAAGTATGCTGTAGACTATCTATCGGAATGGATCCGGGAGATTTCTTCTTTGTATAGACACCGGATTCGAATCCAGGTCATTGATGCACAGTCTCCCCTGGGTGTATGGAAGCAGATACGCTACAGGCTTTTTCGTTTTCCTGCCTTTATCGTCAATAAAAGGCGGACATACATTGGGTGGGATTACAAGGAACTGGAAGCATTGATTGACGAATGCATTCACGCTGCGTGAACCAATATGGCCCTCTGCGTAGCAAGTCGAAGGGGCTTTGGACTTCATGCACCCGGGAAAAGGGCATCCGTTACCCGGCCTATCATCTCTGTCCCCCTCACCTCCTTTTCAAAGAGGGGGATTTCCCCGCACAGGTTTTCGAAAGACTGATTGACATCCTCCCTATACCGGTCCTGCATTTTAACGCGGTTTAATATGAATTCAGCGGTGTCCTCACCTATGTCGGACTTGTCGATAGCCTGATTTACAATCACTCCCCCAATCGGTATCCCGAAATCCTCGAACCATCCGATAAAGCGGCGAATCACCGCGATGGGCAGGGATTCAAGAAGGGTAACGAAAAAGAAAGCGCTTTTCTTATCATCCGTCAGGATCGTCCGCATTTGATCAATTCGCTTCCGGAAGGTCGTCAGATAGTCAAGGAGAGGGTCTTCTTCTTCCTCGACCTTCTTTTTTCTAAATGAAAGGCTCAACCGCATGGTTTTGGCCTCATCCCGGCTTTGCATCATCTTGTCCACCCATAGGGTATAGACCTT
>CAZENC010000113.1:0-8936 GCA_964513115.1 uncultured Desulfobacteraceae bacterium
TGTCGGAGAAGGTGGTTAACGATATGGCCTCCTATGCACGAGGAATTGCGGAAGGTAAGGGAAGAAACGGGGAATGGGTGGAGAAGGCCATCCGCGAAAGTGTATCTATTACCGCTGATGAAGCTGTCAAGCTTAAAGTGGTTGATCTCATCGCAGAGGACATTGATGAACTGCTCAAGCTCCTGGACGGCAGAGAAGTCAGTGTCCCGGGAGGGAAGATTACCCTCAAGACCAAAGGTCTTAAAAAGACATATTTTCGCCCCGGATTCCGGGACAGGATCCTCAAGACCATCAGTGATCCGAACATTGCTTATATTCTAATGATGATCGGGCTTGCCGGTCTGTATTTTGAGCTGTCCCACCCGGGCGCCATATTTCCGGGTGTGATCGGGGCGATATCGCTTATTCTCGCATTTTTTGCCTTCCAGACCCTGCCGGTCAATTATGCAGGTCTTCTGCTAATTGTCCTGGCTATTATTTTGTTTATCGCCGAGGTGAAAGTAGCCAGCTACGGTATTTTATCCATAGGCGGATTGATTTCTCTGACCATAGGTTCTATTATGCTATTTGAAGACGTGGGGGTTTCTCTGAAGCTTATGATGCCGACTATCGCGTTAGTGGGTGGCTTTTTTATAATTGTTGCCTCCCTGGCATTCAGGGCCTTTCGGGCCAAGCCCAAAGGTGGATCAGAAGGTCTCCTGGGAGAGGTGGGTCTCGTTAAGGAAAGGATCGACCCCGAAGGCCTGATTTTTGTCCACGGGGAGTACTGGCAAGCAAAGGCCAGGGAAAAACTTGAGCCGGGAGAGAGGGTAGAGGTGGAGGGTGTGGATGGCTTAATTTTAAGGGTAAAAAAAGCTATTTCCCAGGACTTATAATTTAACCAAAGGGGGAGCAAATGTTTTATATTCTGGCAATAGTGCTGATCGTGCTTTTTCTCGCATCAGCCATCAAGATCTTAAAAGAGTATGAGCGAGGTGTAATATTTCGCCTTGGCCGCGTCATCAAGACCAAAGGACCGGGGTTGATTATTCTTATCCCTATTGTCGATAAGATGGTCAAGGTAAGCCTGCGTCTGGTGGCCATGGATGTGCCTCCTCAGGACGTGATCACCCGGGATAATGTTTCCGTAAAGGTGAACGCGGTTATCTATTTCCGGGTCATGGATCCCACAAATGCCACAATAGAGGTGGAGAATTACCTGTTTGCCACGTCACAACTGGCTCAGACTACATTACGAAGCGTGTGCGGACAGGTGGAATTGGACGAACTCCTGGCAGAAAGGGAAAAGATCAATGCCCGGTTACAGGAAATCCTGGACAAGCATACAGATCCGTGGGGAATAAAGGTCACTACCGTTGAGGTAAAGCATATTGATCTGCCCCAGGAGATGCAGCGGGCCATGGCAAAGCAGGCAGAGGCCGAGAGGGAACGCCGGGCAAAGGTTATTAATGCGGAAGGTGAATATCAGGCCGCCACTCGCCTGACAGAGGCAGCGGGTATAATAACGAAACATCCCGAGGCCTTGCAGTTGAGATACCTTCAGACCTTAAGGGAGATATCTTCCGAGAGCAGTACAACAACATTTTTTCCGATCCCGATTGATCTCTTCACGCCTTTTATCAAGAAGACATAGTGCCGGGACAAAGCGCCTTTTCTTAATACAATTGAGCCCTGAGGCTGTCCGCTGTTCAGGCAAGGTGTGGGTATCAGGAGATTTTTTTCTGAAAAAACTATAAGAAGTTAAGCAGGAGAAGATACTATGGGAGAAGAGACCAAAAAGCAAGAGAGTGGGAAAGACAACCAGGCACTGGAAAAGCATATGGACGAAATGACAGTAAAGGAACTGCGAGAGATAGCCAAGGAAATCCCGGGAATAACCGGGATTGGTGCTATGAAGAAGGATGAACTGCTGGCGGAAATAAATAAGGCCAGGAAAACTGAAGAACCCAAGGAAGAAAAAAAGACTCCGGAAGAAAAAATCCCTGAAAAGCCCCTGGAAAAGATGACGGTCAAGGAGCTCAGAGACATAGCCCTTGAGATCCCGGGGCTTGAAGGGGTGACCGCCATGAAAAAAGACGAATTGCTGGCGGTTATCAAAGAGGAACCGGTTATCAAAGAGGAAGAACCCGAGAAGAAAAAGAAGAAAATAGCTAAAACGGAACTAAACGTGAAAGAGTTGAAGGGCAAGATCCTGCAACTCAGAGAGGAGAAAAGGGCGGCACGCGAAGCCAATGACCGGCATAGGATTGATATTCTGCGCAGGCGTATTAATCGCTTGAAAAAGCGAACCAGAAAGGTCGTGCAAGGTTAAGATTTTGATTTGTTAAGCAGGTCCAGGGATCTTGCCCGTCCTGGGCCTGCTTTTATTTTTATGAAATCGCTGAGCGATTTCATGTCAGGATTTGTTTTCCCAAAAACAAGGTAGTTTGTAAAGAGTATTAAGGGAAAGGAGTGGTTAACAGGGCATGGCAAGAAATGAGAGCATTACAAATATTACCAAAACAGTTGCCATTATTCCGGCTGCCGGTTCAGGAATACGCATGGGAAGCGACAAGGCCAAGCAATTTCTTGATCTTGACGGCCGGCCGCTCCTTGCCGTGACTCTTAAACCATTTCAGCTTTGCAGGAGAGTGGATGCCATTATACTGGTAGTGCCGCCAAGGGAAGTGGACAATTGCCGGGAAAGAATAGTGGAACGATTCGGACTGGACAAGGTTTTAAAGGTAGTGCCCGGCGGGGAACGACGCCAGGATTCGGTGCGGCTGGGTGTCGAGGCCACAAACGGCGATTATGGTCTGGTTCTCATACATGACGGTGTACGCCCGATGATCGATGAGAAGCTTATAGAGAAGGTAATTGGAGCTGCAATGACCTGCAGGGCGGTGATCACGGGTCTTCCGGCAAGGGAAACGGTTAAGAAGATTGATCGCACAAGCCGGGTCATAAAGACATATGATAGAAAGATCGTATGGCTGGTGCAGACACCCCAGGTCTTTCGTTATGAAGACATTCTTCTGGCACATAAAACAGCCATTAATGAGGGCTGGGAAGAGGCCACGGACGATGCTTTTTTGGTGGAAAGATTAGGCATCCCGGTAAACGTGATCGAGGGTTCGGAAAATAACATAAAGATCACCACTCCGCATGATCTGGAAATGGCAAAGTTTTTGATCGGAAGTAAAGCTCGTAGTTCATAACTGACGGTTTGTGCGCCTTACGGATGGACACGCTATTTTGGGTTGTCCGGTTAAGCCGGTTTGCTGGAAATAAGTTGGGAATGTTTAAAAATTCTCGTATTTTGAAGGTCATGGGACTCTTTTTTCAGGAATCGAAAAACTGGTTGCTAGATTGCACACGACCCTGCTACCTGAGACGGGCGGGGAGACTGGAAAAAGGAAAAACGCACTCAACTATCATCATAGGGCAAAAGGAAACATGATCCTGAAAATCGGCACAAGGGGGAGTAAACTGGCCATAGCGCAAAGTCTATGGGTAAAAAAAAGGATTGAGGCCCGGCATACGGACATCCAGGTTGAACTTGTAACGATCAAGACCACAGGCGACAAGATTCTCGATTCCCCCCTGAGCCAGGTGGGGGGAAAAGGGCTCTTCGTAAAGGAAATCGAAGAGGCTCTTCTCACAAAACGAGTGGATATGGCTGTCCACAGTATGAAGGATGTCCCGGCAGAGCTAACTGAGGAGCTCATTCTTTGCAATTTTCCTGAGCGGGAAGACCCCGGCGATGCGCTTGTATCAATAGGAGACAAGTCCATTGACTCACTCTCGCCGCGTTCAAGGGTGGGAACCAGCAGCCTCAGGAGATCCGCCCAGCTACTCCATATGCGGCCGGACCTGGAACTGATTCCGTTGAGGGGTAACGTTGATACACGCCTCCGGAAACTTGAATCGGAAGAGGTGGATGCGATTGTTTTAGCGGCTGCAGGCCTGAAGAGGCTGGGACTTGAAGAGATTATCAGCCATATCATTCCATTTGAACAGATTCTGCCGGCCATCGGGCAGGGCGCACTTGGCCTTGAGGTGAGACGACACGATGAAAGGACTATTGACCTGCTCGGTTTTCTGAACCATGAACCGACCGAAGTCGCTGTAAGGGCGGAAAGGTCCTTTTTAAAGGAATTAGAGGGTGGCTGCCAGGTGCCTATTGCCGGCTTTGCAAGCTTGAATGCTGATGTTGTTCATTTAAAGGGCATGGTAGCGGAACTGGACGGGAGCAGGATTGTCAGGGACGAGATCACGGGGAAGAAAGATCAGGCGGAAGAAATAGGGATCAAGCTGGCCAGAAGGTTGCTCGACTCAGGGGCAAAAGAGATTCTTGCGCGGATTTACGGAGGACTCTAAATTCGAATTTCGAATTTTTCCAACTATACGAGCTATGGGACTATTAAAAGTGTGTAGGATAATCTGAGGGCGATATAGCATGACGGCAGAAAAAAAGGGCAGGGTATATCTTGTGGGTGCCGGACCGGGTGATCCTGGTCTCCTGACGATAAAGGGTAAAGAATGTCTCTCCCTGGCTGATGTGATAATTTACGACTACCTTGCGAACCGGACCTTTCATAAATATGCGGGAAAGGATGCAGAGTTGATCTATGCGGGAAAAAGGGGCGGAAGCCATACCATGAGCCAGGAAGAGATCAGCGCCCTGATAGTTGACCGGGCCCGGAAAGGAGCCGTGGTTGTTCGGTTAAAGGGGGGCGATCCATTTATTTTTGGTCGGGGCGGAGAAGAGGCACAGGAACTGGCACGGGCCGGAGTGGATTTCGAGGTAATTCCGGGCGTGTCTTCTGCTATTGCCGTGCCTGCCTGTGCGGGGATTCCCTTGACCCACCGTGATTATACATCCACTGTGGCTTTTGTTACCGGCCATGAAGATCCCGGAAAAAAGGACTCGGCGGTTGACTGGGATAAGCTGGCAGAGGGTGCAGGAACCCTTGTAATCCTGATGGGTGTCGGAAATTTGCCGCAGATCGTTCAAGCGCTGATGGCAGGCGGCAGGCCTGCCGGGACCCTTGTGGCGGTTATCCGCACGGGAACCACCCCTGAGCAAAAGACCGTTGTGGGCACCCTGGGGGATATTGTTGAACTCGCCGATAAAAGCAATATAACTTCACCTGCCATAATCGTGGTAGGCGATGTGGTCGGCCTCAGAGAGGAGCTTGAATGGTTTGAGAAAAGGCCCCTTTTTGGAAAGCGTATAGTTGTCACCCGGGCCAGGGTGCAGGCCAGCAGTTTTGTAAAGGCCTTGAGCAGATTGGGCGCGGACTGTATCGAGTTCCCCACAATTGAGGTTGTAGATCCTGAAAGCTGGAGTAAGGTTGATCGGGCTATCGAAGATCTGGGGAGTTATCAGTGGTTGTTATTTACGTCTTCAAACGGGGTGAAGTACTTTGTTAAGCGTCTGGAAGCCCTTGGCAAGGACGTCCGGGCTCTGAAGGGACTAAAAATCGGGGCTATCGGGCCCAAGACGGCTGAGGCCTGGCATCGGCTGGGGATCAGACCTGACCTTATTCCCACAGAATACAGGGCCGAGGCAGTGGCTGCATGTTTTAGGGAGATGGAAAGCAAAGGGACAAGAATTTTGCTCCCAAGGGCAGCGAAGGCAAGGGAGGTCCTCCCCGAGGAACTGAACGGGATGGGGTTCCAAGTTGATGTTGTGCCTGTCTACCGGACCATAAAGCCCGATTATGATACAGATCGCGTGAGAGATATGTTGGAAAAGGGTGCCGTAGACATGGTGACATTTACCAGTTCTTCCACTGTAACAAATTTTTTTGAAATGTTTGAGGGTAAGACCAGGGATCTTCAGAAATGGATGTCCCGTGTAACTGTTGCCTGTATCGGACCTATTGCGGCCGAGACCGCACGGAAAAAGGGCCTCTCTGTTGGCTTGATTCCTCGTGAATACACTATCGAATCCTTAACCGAAAGTATTGTCGAGTATTTTTCACAACAGGTTGCAGGACAATAATGTATTTGCAAAAAATTCCCGAATGCATTGCTCTAAAAGACTTCGAGTAGATATTTTTCCTTCTTGATGGAGGTGTAAGCAGAGATATCCGGGAGATTGAGCGATTTCTTTGCAAAATCAAAAATCCGGCCATATTCAAAACGCAACCCCGTTTTCTCGTAGTATTCTTCCATGATTCTTTTTGGGCTGAACGCCTTGAATTTACAGGGTATTGAGAGTGTCGGAATCCCTCGGTGCGCGATTGTTTTTTGAATATCTGTATTATTGTATTTGATCATGGGCCTGAAGACCATATACCCTTCCTTCATCTTAAGCACAGGATAAAAACGCTGGGCCGTTTGTATAAATCTCTTGCTCTTATCGGGGCCTAACCCTCCGTCGGGATCAGGAAATATGTCGGTGAGCATGTGTTCCACGGAATAGCTGGCAATATCCCAGAGCGTGTGACAGATTATGATAACGAGGCCTTCCCAGTCCAGCACGGATTCGGCCAGGCCTTTTTTGAGCATCCTTTTTCTCAGTTTTTGACATAATAAACAGGGATTGGCCTCATTTTTGATGTAATCGTCAGTTTTTTCCATGCTGTGCCACTTGACATTACCCCCCCGTTTTTGCCAATAGGATTCGATCCTTTTTTTTTCCGCATCCGTGTATCTGTGTACAGGATAGGCACTGGCATGGGCCTCAAAATCAAAGCCGAATTCCTTTCCTGCACGCAAGAGGAAATCCATTGCCAAGGATGAATCCTTGCCCCCTGAAAACAAAAGGAAAACGTTTTTGTGAGGAAGCTCTTTTAGAATGGATTCGTGTTCGTTTTTCCAATGAGAATAGCTTATGTCAGATTGCATAATTGCCGTTATGAAGATCAGGGTTTCATTATTGATGCGGTGGAGGTGTCAGGCAAACGCCTCAGCCTTTTCCTGTTGACCTCAACACCCAGCCCGGGTCCGCCCAATGGGCCTGCCTTGCCACGCCTTCCAAAAGCCACATTTTCGATCGTTATATTTTTTTTCAAGATGAATGTATCATAGGAGCCATCATAATTTGCCGCATCACGGGAAAGAAGACATAATACCCTGCCTGCAGCAGAAAGAATCCCAGACTCTCCTAGAGTACACCCTATTTGAAAAGACAGGGCATTTTCTCGAATACGTTCGATTATCTTGAGTGACCTTCGAAATCCTCCACTCCTGGATAGCTTGACGTTTATCATTTGATAATATCCTTCTCTAATAATTGTCCGTACATGCTCCAAAGTTGGTGCGGATTCACAGGCCATCAAGGTTATGCCCATAGACCGGATTGCTTCGGTGAATTCGTCAAAACCCGGACTGTCCCGCAGCATGGGTTCTTCAACAATACTTACTCTGAATTTCTCAATGAGCGGCAGGTGTCTGAAGGCCAGATCACGATCCCAAACACCGTTCGGGTCAATCCTAAGCTCACAATCATGTCCAAAGATCGAATTTACTGTTTCAATAGCATCTTTATTCTGTTTAAAATCCCTCCCCATTTTGATGCGCAGATGATTAATGCCCACCTGTCTGATCAACTTACAGATCGCCGTGATCGCGGCTCTGTTACCAAGAGCGATTGGGGCCCCGTAATAAATCTGATTGGTGCGGAAATCCCTTGGGAAATATTCTATTATGGACTGAGCCTGATGCTTGGCCAAGGCATCCAAAAGGGCAATCTCGCAGGCGCAAATGGCGGCGTTATGTTCCTTGCCCTTGGGAAGGCCGTCAACGAAATCCCATATCTGGGAGACATCATTCAATTCCCATGGAAAGCTGGTTTTTTGTGTAAAACGGCTGATGCTTTTGAGTACGCTCTGGGGAGTCTCCCCTGTTACAAATTCTACAGGTATACCTTCCCCGTATCCCTTTATTTCACCTTGCTCTGCAATAACCTCCGCAACTACAGTACTGGAAGCAACGCCTTTCAAACGGGAAATAGAGAATTCACCTGTGAAAGGAAGTAATATCTTATAGATATTCACTTTCTCAATTCGCATGATGTTTCCTATCCTCATGCTTTGAAATTTCCGGAGAGGGGGCAGAAGGCAAGGTGAGAATAAATGTCGTCCCCACATCAATCGTGCTTTTCACTTCGATGTTCCCCCCATGGTCTAGCATGTTTTGATAGGCAATGAAGAGTCCGAGGCCGGTGCCGCTGTGAAGAGCGCTTTTGTGCTTGGTTGTGAAATAGGGATCGAATATTTTATCAATCATGGGACCGGATATGCCCTTCCCGTTATCTTTGATTTCAATTAGAACGTCTGCTGGTTTGCCGTTTTGGGGTTGGTTTTTTGTCAGTATCTCGATCTTGCCTCGTTGGGGTGTGAAATCTAGGGCATTTGAAAGGATATTCAGAATCACCTGTTTTATCTTTTCGGAATCAATTCTTACTCGTGATATATCGGGATCAAACTCACGGATAATTTCAATGCTCTTGGCGTTGCTCTGTGGCGAGAGAAGCAGGGCCATTTTATCAATCAGGTCATGAAGATCGGCTGATTCAAAGCGTGATTCCCTTGTTTTAACCAGGTCCAGGAGTTCCGAGATCAGATTATTAACCCTGGCTGTCTCTTCCATTGCAATATTGTAGAAGTCTTTCCGGAATTCTTCATCGTTGTATTTCTGGGGCAGCATCTGGATAAATGTCCCTATGGCTGTCATGGGATTCTTGATTTCGTGGGCCAGTCCGGCAGAAAGATTGCCCAGAAATGAAAATTTTTCCGCCCTGCTCAAAAGGGCATGGGATCGTTTAAGCTCGGTCATTCTTTCCTGTAGAGTGCTGTAAAGCCTCGCATTTTCAATGGCTATGGCGATCTGTGGGGCAAAGATTTCAAGGGTTTCACGGGTCTCTTTTAGGACGCCTTGTTTATCAACCGCATCAGTGGC
Organism: uncultured Desulfobacteraceae bacterium; assembly: GCA_964513115.1. Taxonomy (GTDB): domain Bacteria; phylum Desulfobacterota; class DSM-4660; order Desulfatiglandales; family Desulfatiglandaceae; genus JAFDHL01. The sequence continues at coordinate 8,893 of CAZENC010000113.1, forward strand.
GATGACGCCAATCACCTTGGATCTGGTTATCAATGGAACGACAA
>CAZENC010000114.1:0-8866 GCA_964513115.1 uncultured Desulfobacteraceae bacterium
AACAGGAAAAATCCGAAATAAACCGATAAATCCGATGCAGTTTTTCAGCGGAAATCCCTGGTTTCCGACCGATGTACTTTTCCAGATCAGGTGCGGTTTCCGGATTCAACCAATCTTCTTCGGTGGGGAGGGTTGAAGGAAGGCCCCCGGCAATGGACGCCAGGATGTCATATTCATGGTAGATATTGGTACCTGCCAGATATCTTCCCGTATTGGAATATACGAATTTGGGAGTATAGATACCGGAGGAGGTTTTTTTCGCCTTTGCCGCAGCCGCTATGCCGGAGGCATAGACTAACTCGGCAATGATCATCAATTCGGTCAATTCATCCACGATATGTGGGGCCTTACCTACGCCGCTGTAATCTGCAACAAGGGCCGTTGCCCCCATGATAATATCCGTAACAGCCGGTTTGCACCCGCAATAGGAATGGCGATGAAACCCGGCAAATGTAAGGGCCAGCCTGCCGGCGAATTCCCATTCTCCGCACATAAATACCCGGTCCCAGGGCACAAGGACATCGTCGAAGACCACCACGGAATCTGCTACGCCGTATATATTATACGGGGCCTTCAGCTCTATCCTCGGCCTGGGCGCAACAACACGGGATATAATCCTGACACCATCCGTATCAGCCGGTATGGCAAACGAGACCGCCCAATCGCCCTCTTCTTTTGTCATGCTCCGGGTAGGAAGCACCAGGTGCTCATCAACGTACGGTCCCATTGTAATGTTGTTTTTGGCACCCCGGACCACGATCCCTTTATTGGTTTTTTTCACCACACGGACATAAAGATCCGGATCCTCCTGCTGGGACGGTCTTGACTTTCTGTCTCCTTTTACATCTGTCTGGGCTGTACTTCCCACAAGATCATTGGCCTGATAGTATTTCAAGAACTCAATGAAATTATCATGGTATTTGGTCCCTTTGGCCTCATCAATCTCCTTGGTAACGACCCCTATGGCATTCATGGTGTCCACCGCCATGCAGCGCTGGGTGCACCCTCCAACCCTGTGGCAGCACTTTCGCTTCATTTCCTGTTGCGTGTAAAGGTCTTCTATACTGAGATTGAGTGATGTGAAACGGTTGATTTCCTCGCCGGTGAGGTGTGAGCGGGTGCGAACAAGATCCTTTAATTCAGGATCATTGACGGCATCAAAGGTGAACCTTAGGGTGTTAATGGGAAGTTCAAGAATTGGGTCGTCCCGTCCTATTTTACTCCCATGGGCATAGACATTGGGTTTCATTTTCCTTAGTCGCTCAACATATTCTTCTGCGGTTTTGAGTGCCATGATGTTTTTCTCCTGAAGTTGTTATTCGCAATCGTTCGCCCCCATTGTCATTTCGAACCCCGCCGCAGGCGGGGTGAGAAATCTTATAAAATGCCGTATACAGTCAAGACATTATAAGATTTCTCCCTTCCATCCTCCGTAGCAAAGCTACTGCGGAGGACGGGTCGGTCGAAATGACTGAAAGATGGGCAGGAATGAATTATTATAGTTGATATGACATCCTGTTTCCAAAATAGGGTAAATGTAGGGTTTACGATTTAGTAGATAATGTCAAGTTGATAAGTCATGATCCACGAATTCCTCTTGCTTGACAGGATCGAGCTTCTCACATATTTTGAAGCAGTTTAGCAAAAATCGATTTGAAGGTAACATTTTTCAGAATCGTATGACACATAAGGAGGGGAAATGAATAAAGAAGAAAAGGCATTCAAGGTTGCAGCTATTCAATTATCCCCGGTCCTGTTTGATCGGGACGGTACTACGGAAAAAGCCATAAAGGCTATTGGTAAATGCGGCCAAGAGGGGATCAGACTTGCAGTTTTCCCTGAGACCTTTATCCCCCATTATCCTTATTTCGCCCGGGTACAGCCTCCGGCAGTTATTGCCGAACTTCACGGGAAGCTTTATGAACAGGCCGTTGATATCCCCGGACCTGTTACGAACGATGTAGGGTCGGCCGCGAAAAAGTCAGGAACAGTTATAGTTATGGGTGTAAACGAAAGGGATGGGGGCAGCCTTTACAACACCCAGATCGTATTTGATTCCGATGGTTCCCTCCTGGGAAAAAGGCGCAAGATCATGCCCACCTTCCACGAACGAATGATCTGGGGATGGGGAGACGGAAGTGGCCTGAGGGTCTTTGAAACGGCGGTAGGTCGTATCGGGGCCTTGATCTGCTGGGAACACTTTATGCCCTTAGCACGTTACGCCCTTATGGCAGAAAGAGAGGAGATCCATTGTTCGCACTTCCCTGGTTCCATGGCAGGCGATTCCATGTCCAGGCAGATTGATGCCGCCATCAGGCATCATGCCATGGAATCGGGGGCATTTGTCGTCAATGCCACCGGCTGGCTCACTGATAAACAAAGGTCCGAAATCTGCACTGACGAATCTCTTATAAAATATCTGAGGGGTGGCATATGCACTGCTATTGTGAATCCCTATGGTCTATACCTGGCCGGGCCTCTGCCGGAAGGTGAAGATATGGCCGTAGCCGAGATCGACCTGAAATCAATTGTTAGACGGAAGAATGTGCTTGATACGGTTGGCCATTATTCCCGGCCTGATATCCTGAGACTCTTGATTGACAGATCTGCCAGGAAAATAGTTGAGGATATGGGTCCTGATTTTCAGCAACTGTCTGATAAACATGACGAACCGGACTTCGGTTAGTATTGTGTTCCGGAAATAACACCAGGACTGCTGATAGAAAATATTAAAGGCATAGGCACGGATTATCCAGGACCGGTATTCATTGAGCCTGATTACAGGTTCTTTGTTGACAACGGCCGGACAGCAGAAGAGACAATTGACTTTGTCTTGCAGTTGCTCAAGAAATTTGGAAACGAACCGGAAGACATATTAGGCTTCTTTAAAATGGTATATAAGAGTCATGATGTGGTCTTTGCCTTGATTTACGGAAGCGCTGTAAATCCAAATGCACCACCTTCTGAAATAGAAGATGTGGACATTCTTATTTCAACGCGAAACAAAAAATTTCTTTATCACTGGGATCAGCCCAAGGGCACGGAAATACGTTATCTGTTTGTTTCGGAGATAGAGAATTATCTGACGGTGGAAAAAAGGTTCTTCTTACCTGTATTCAGCAAGGAGTATAACTCCCTGGGAGGAATCTTTGCAAACGGATTTCTGGCAATCAAGTTTTCTAAGGAACTGGAAAACATAATACATGGCGTAAGGCGGAATTTTCAAAAGATATATGTCAAGGCACTTTCACAGATTGTGGAGAACGACTGCAAAAAGAGGATGGAAAAAAGGAATTTCGCTTCCAATGAAAAGAGGCAATACTCATTTTACGGAAGTGAACACCTTATCTCTCTTGATGGAGCCCGTTTAATGATAGATGAGTCTATAAAGCGAAAAAACATTCAACCAGGAAAAGCCCCGGCAATTACAAGAAGAATTCTGAAAAGAATTAAGTCAAGGCATGAATACGAGGGAAAACAACTAAAATAATGATTTTATACACCCTCCAAAGAGACTGTGTCGTAAGGTCATTGCGAGGAGCCCCACGCGACGAAGCAATCTCGTAAGGCCTCTTAATTAAGAAGATTGCCGCGCTCCCTTTGGTCGCTCGCAATGACCGGGACGGATTGTGACACAGTCTCAAACTATATAGGGTTTCAGATAATGATTTTGGCAAGGCCAGAGGGAGGTTTTCGAGTAAGGCGTACAATTTGGTACGTCGTCGAGAAAACCGACTGATAACGCAGTCCAAAATCTTTATCTGGAAGCCGATTCCTTAAGCGAGCCAGCGTTTCCTCCTGTGATAATGCTTCACATCCCTGTAACTCTTTTTTCCCACAGCAGTCAGCCCCAGGTAAAATTCCTTTACATCGGCATTGTCCTTAAGTGTCTCGGCATCCCCGTCCAGGACTACCCGTCCGTTCTCCATCACGTACCCGTACTCGGCATACTCAAGGGCCATGGCTGCATTCTGCTCGGCTAAGAGCATGCCCACCTTTTCTTCCTGATTGAGTCGGCGGATAATGCTAAATATCTCCGTTACAAGCAAGGGCGCCAGTCCCATTGAAGGCTCATCTAAGAGCATGATCCTGGGCTTTGCCATGAGGCCTCGTCCAATGGCGCACATCTGCATCTCTCCCCCGGAAATGTAACCGGTCTTTGCACTGCGGCGTTCCTTGAGACGGGGGAAATAGCTATAGACCTTCTCCAGGGCCTCTTTAGTCCCTTTTTTGTCTCGGCCTCTTGTATATGCGCCCGTTAGAAGATCATCTTCAACAGTCAAATGCTCAAAGGTGTGTCTGCCTTCCATTATCTGGATGACACCCATTTTTACTAAAGCGGGCGCAAACAGTTTGTCAACCCGCTTCCCGTCAAATTCCACGGTCCCCTTGGTCACCTCACCCCGCTCGGCCTTTACAAGGTTGGAAATCGCCTTCAAGGTCGTGCTCTTACCGGCGCCATTGGCACCAAGAAGTGATGCGATTTGTCCCTCATACACATCCAGGGAGACCCCTTTCAGCACCAGTATGACATGTTCGTAGATAACCTCAATGTTGTTGACCTTCAGTAAAGGAGCCTTTTCCATAGTCTTAAACACCTTTGTTTTTTCCTCCCTGCGAAAGTCATCCCTCACAAAAGAAAGGGGTTTGCAGGGAAATCCCCCTTGTTCCCCCCTTTACAAAAAGGAGGGATAAGGGGGAATTAATTCCTGGGATTAATCTACTTTTGAACAGTCTCTCGGGGTAATCCCTTTTTCTTTCGCATACTTGGCCGCGGATTCTTCAACCATTTTTCTCACATGGTCTTTCATAGGCTCTATGACATCTCCGGTATTGACCCACTTGCTGCCGTTCCATTGCTGAATAAAGATCATTCCTCCTCCCTCGTGATCCTCGCAGGAGGTTTTGATGGGCTGCATCAGACCTTCGGCCCCCATTTCTTTTATCCGCTCCTTGGTAATGTTCATGTGCTCCAGTGCCCAGCGCATCTCTTCAGGTGTGATGACTTTGACCCCAAATTTTTTATGTGCCGTGAGAATGGCTTCGTGCATGCTGATCGCCGTGACCACACCACGGTTATAATAGACGGAACCCACGCGGGTAAAGGAGATGTGTCCTTTCATGGCGCCGTAGACCTTATCCACAATCCGTTTGAGTAAAGGAAAATCCCTCCCGACACCGTGGAAATTAGTCGCATAATAGCCTTTAGCGGCTGGTCCGGCCGGCAGGACATCTTCTTCAGAACCGCACCACCATACACCCAGGATACGATTGGCGGGGAAGCCGAGCCTGGCCGCCTCTTTCAGCGGTACGGTGCAGGAAACACCCCAGTTCCGGTTGATAACCCAGTCCGCTTTAAAGCGGCGGGCGATGTCCATCCACTGTGCCTTCTGGTCGATGCCGGGCCAGGGCACGGGAAAATGCCTGAGTTCGAACCCGTACTTCTTGGATAGGGAATCCAGTATGGGCTTGGTCTCCTGGCCGTAGGCCACATCAATATGCAGGTTGGCGATCTTCAGGCCTTTAAGGTATTCGCCGATTTTACTCATGTCTTTGCCGTCCCAACCCTGCTTCGTGGCGATCCACTTGATCTTTGCAGTGTTCTGAGACCAGTAATTGGTAGGAAAGCAAAAGGCCCATTCGAAAACCCTCCCATCCGCTGCATCAGCCCGGCCATAGCCTTCAAATACGATGGGGATTTTATCCTCTATCCCTTTGGGGATTAAGGCATAAGATATCCCCGTGCTGATGGGATGTACGACAATCGGTTTGGGATCATGTGTCTTGACACGCTCGTAGCACTCGATACCCCGGGCAACATTATACGCTGATTCACATTCTTCCCATTCATACATGATGCCGTTGATACCGCCTTCAAGGTTCATCAACTCCATGAAGTCTTCCCAGCCGCCGCCGATCCCGCTACCGCCTGCTGCAAAGGGCCCGGTCCAATATGAAATAATGGGAATGTACTGCTTGAGGGGTTCCTTCTTTTTTTCTTCGGCAGCCATTGCCTGACCAGACATCATGACAAAACTGGCCGCTAAAACCAGGATAAAAAGTATAAACATTAGTTTGCGTCCCATGGTCATTTCCTCCTCCTTTAAGGGTTAATTAAATGTTTGAATTGACCTGTTTGCAGTTACAAAAACCGTTATAATATCTTGTTTTGTCGACAACCAATTTGTTGCATACTTATCAATTATCAGGGAAAGCCCGGCGAGATTGCTTCGGCTTCCTCCGTCAGCCTCGCAATGACAGGCGACGATTTCCAGTCTTCACAATAACGTTTTAGTTTTTAGTGTCATTGCGAGCGAAGCGAAGCAATCTCATATTTTATCATACAAATCCCGCCATTCTTTATTTACGCTATCAATAAGGTCATTCTTCTTTTGTCTTGGTCCACCCTTTATCTGTTTTTCTCTCAATATGGCGTTTTCAGGGTCATCGAAAATCTCATAATAGACAAGCTTTGTAATGTTGTATTTCTTAGTGAATCCATCAACCAGTTTTTCTCTGTGTTCATAGATCCTTCTTTTTAGGTTATTAGTTACGCCCGTGTAAATGACGGTATTATTTTTGTTAGTCATTAAGTAGACATAGTATTGCCCATTCATTTTATGAGATTGCTTCGGCTTCCTCCGTCAGCCTCGCAATGACGGGGGAGAAACCTTGCTCCTCGCAATGACAGGCGAGGAATTCGGCTTTTCATAATGACAGCAGACAAATCTTCTTTGCCCCTCACAAAGACATGTTCCTTTTTAATACGGAAAAGGCCAGAGCCGCATCTTGTCCTTGATGGTATGCCAGAGCCTGGCCATACCGTAGGGCTCCACAATAAGGAAAAGCACGATCAATCCACCAAATATGATCGCCTCAAGGTTGGATAAAATTTCACTGGGTACGACAGCCATGAAATTCCCCAATCCCTGGTTGATCCCTATCGGCAGCAGGACGAAGAAGCCGGCACCAAAAAATGAGCCGAGAATGGTTCCCAGTCCTCCGATAATGATCATGCCCAAAAGGGCGAAAGAAACCATCACATGGAACTCCTCGATATTGGCTGCACCATAGTAACAGAATGTAATCAGCGAGCCTGAGATTCCGGCATAAAAGGTGCTGACGGCAAAAGCGATCAGCTTATCCTTGTACAGGTTGACACCGATGATCTCGGCCGCATAGTCCACATCACGGATAGCCTGCCAATTGCGCCCCAATTGGCCTCTGACGAGGTTCTTTGCAACGATGGCGAGCAATACCACCCAACCCAATGCCAGAAAGTATTTTTTAACAGGAGTGTTAATCAAAAATCCGAATATTTGCATATCAGGGGTTTCAACGGTTCCGAAGACAGCTCCACTGAGCCAGTGCCAGTGCACAATGATCCATTGTATAATGAACTGCGATGCCAATGTGGCGATGGCCAGGTAGAAACCCTTGATCCTCAAAGACGGCAGACCGAAAATGGTGCCCACGGCCGAGGAAATCAAGCCTCCCCCAAGAATGCTCGGAATGAGAGGAATGCCGTAGCGGCCATAAAGGATCAATGAGGCATAGGCACCCACGGCCATGAAGGCCGCATGCCCTAATGAGATCTGTCCTGCGTACCCTGCCAGGAGGTTGAGCCCGATGGCGGAAAGCCCGAAGCAGTAAAAGGGAATCATGATATTGGAAAGCCAATAGTCACTGGCAGTGAACGGTATGACTAAAAAGGCGAGGATCATCATTATGATGAACCCATAACGATCTAAAGGAATCGGAAAGATCGCCATATCGCTGGCGTAGCTATCCTTGTAGTTGCCACACTCTCTATAGAACATGATCTATACCCTTTCTATAATCTCTTTTCCGAACAGACCGTAAGGTTTAAAATAAAGGACAAGCAGTGCTATCAGATACGGAAAAAACGTCTGAATTCCCCCACCCACATAGGGTCCTATGAAGACCTCGGCCAGATTCTCCCCGGCCCCTACGACAAGGCCGGCGATAATGACTCCCATAATGCTGTCAAGTCCGCCGATAATAAGGACCGGCAGGGCCTTCAGCGCAATGTACGAGATGCTGAACTGGACCCCCATGCGAGTTCCCCAGGCAATACCAGCCACCACGGCCACAATGCCGGCAATGACCCAGGTCACGACCCAGGCTTTCAGTAGAGGAATACCGACGGAAAGGGCCGCCTCGTGATCATCTGACACGGCCCGAAGTGCTCGGCCGGTCCTTGTCTTATGGAAAAACCATACGAGGATGAACACTAAAATGCCGGCAACACCTCCAAAAGTAAGATCAAAGGTGTTCAGAAAAAGACCTCCTATTGTGAAAGGGATATCCGGAATCCCCAGATTGAGTCCCTTTGCCTGTGTTCCCCATATGGACTGACCGAGACCCTGTATCATGTAAGCCAGCCCGAAGGTTGCCATGAAGAGCATGATCGGAGGCCGAGCAACCAGGGGCTTCAGAATAATGAATACGGTGCCATAGGCCAAAATGGTCATAATGGCGATCGTACAGAGGAGGGCCAACCAAAGGGGAAAATTGAGTTCCAGAAACCCGACCAGGGCAAGACCGGCCAGAAGGCTCATATCTCCCTGGGCCATGTTGAAGACATCAGATGCCTTGAAGATAAGAGCAAAGCCAAGGGCAACCAGAGAATACATGATTCCCACCAAAAGACCGGTAACCAATACCTCTAAGAAAAAGGCCATATAAACACTCCTTGCGTTACTCTGTCAGTTCAAGGTATATCTCTACTGAAAAATATCCCCCGATTGTTACGCTACACCACGTAAACTCAAAATACGAATATCGAATTTCGAAACAATACCAAATGACCAAAATCCCAATGACCAAAACCCTTGTGTTCCCT
>CAZENC010000115.1:0-8863 GCA_964513115.1 uncultured Desulfobacteraceae bacterium
TCTGGAAAAATATGGCCTAAAGGATATTCCCGGAACAATTCTGGAACATTTGAGGGCAGGTTTAGATGGGCTGATCCCTGAAACACCCAAAGCTAATGAATCCGTATTCGAAAATGTTTTCAATTTTATCGTAGGGAGCAATATTATTGCTCTGGAGGCTGCAAGAGAAAAGGCAGAAAAGATGGGATATCAAACCCTGATTTTATCCTCAATGGTCGAAGGCGAAACAAGAGAGGTAGCAAGGGTTCACGCCGCCATTGCCAAGGAGATCGTGAAGACAGGTCACCCTATTTCTTCACCTGCGTGTATTATTTCAGGGGGTGAGACAACTGTAACCATTCACGGCAAGGGTATGGGGGGAAGAAATCAGGAATTCTGCTTGTCAGCAGCCCTTGATCTGGTGGAGCTTCCTCCGCGGGTGGTTATACTTAGTGGGGGTACGGACGGAAACGACGGTCCCACGGATGCTGCCGGAGCCATGGTTGATCCTTATACCGTACGGCGGGGGAAAGAACTAGGGATGAAGGCCATTGATTTTTTGACAAATAATGATGCTTACCACTTTTTTGAGAAGACAAACGATCTTCTGATGACGGGACCCACCAATACCAATGTTATGGATGTCAGGCTTGTACTGGTGCGGTAGCACAGTTCATATGGTGGGCTATCAGATTTTTTTATTCCATCTCTGGACGAGATACGGTTTGGTCATTTCAAAGGTAGTGCAATCATCCTCGATCGCCTCTTCAGCCTGTTTGATGGACATATTTTCAGTCCTTTTTACAAATGAGAGAGTCCTGCCGAAGTATAGGGGAATGAGGGCTTCCATCATAAGATCGCGGTCTACCGGTGCGTCCCGATAGGAAATGGAAGTATCGAAAAGAACCCTTGCCCACAGGTCTGTAGGGAAGTTGAATTCGGCCTCTTTCATTTCCCTGATTTCAAGCAACTTTTTGTAAACATCTTCAGTCAGGACACTTTTCCAGATGTTATTATACTCCTTAAAGCCGCTGTAAAATTTGTCGAGCAGGTTCTGTGTATTCACCTCCACCGAAGGTGGCATTTCCACTTCACCGAGCCCGAAACCATAAATGGCCGTTGGTCTGCTATACTTGACCCTAGTCCAGAAAGAATCGAAGTGATTCATCATGGAAAAGATTGTGCCTACAACCTGCCGAAACATGGGACCGAGATGGGCTCCCGGATCCTTGGTTCGGTGGATTTTAGGTCTTCCCATGAAAGACTGGCAGATGTTAACTCGCTGGTTAATGGCCAATGTAGTCATCCATATATCAATCCCGAAATATGCCACGGCCTCGTCCCATGATGTACTTTCCAGGTAGACCTTCGCGAGTTTGCCACCGAAGCCGAAATCCCCGCCAATGGGCTGCCGTGTCCTCCTGCCGTACAAGGCCCTTGTCATGGGATAGGCGATCCCGTTTGTAATGGTGCCGTCATATTTGTGCCTGACATAGAGAGGGGCTACATAGGAAAACCCCTCAAAGAGTGGCTCTCCCAGATGCTTTATCCATTCCGGGGTAATGCTCTTCAGGTCTGCATCCACGACTACAACGCCCTTTGCTTTGAGATCAAGGACCTTTTGAAAGAGGTTCTTGAAATTGTTTCCCTTGCCCTTTACACCCTGTGGCGTTGAGAGATAGATTTTTGGTGCGTCTGTAGGGGTATCGAGAAAGGCCTGCCTTGTGTTATCGGGAGAATTATTATCGCAGTTGATGATGACATACGACTTATCGCTGAAATATTTTTTCAGTCCCTCATCGGCCTGGGTTGTGGGATAACTTATGGAATCGGCCTCATTGTAGGAGGGAATGCATACAACCATCTCCACTTTTTTTATTTTATCAGGGTTGATCTCGGATTCGAAATTGTTAGACATTGCCGTTCTCCTTTAAAAAACATTCGGCATTAAGCCATCAGCCCAAAAAACAGGCCCGCTTGTACGAAATTCTTATTGATAGTGATATGCCGGAGGTCAAAAATATATTTTCCTTTAAATGATGGCTAAACGTTCGCATTATCCAATATGTCCAAGACGGCTGAATTCCATCCCTTGGGGCCCATTTCTCGGGTAATTTTTAGCCGTGGTATTTTTTCCTTCAGCTCAGAAAAGTCCTTTTGTGATTGAACAAGAACTGGGAAGTCGGCACGCTCCAGCATCGAAAAATCGTTCGGGCTGTCTCCAAGAGCAATTGAAAAGACATTTCCACGCACCGCCTTGTACCAGGAAACAATCTGTTCCACGGCCAGGCCCTTATTATTATTGCCCTGGATATGAAAAAACCTTCCACCTTCCGTAATGGTAAGCCCCCTGTGCGTTGCTGCTCTTAAAAGAGCCTCTCGGTCTAAAGGTTTTTTATCCAGGATGATAAACGGTTCGTCATACTCCCGCATTGCCGCCAGTTGGGAGTCTTCCCTGTCAAGGCCTGTAAGTTGTGATATTTCTTTAATGCTCATATCTGAAAATCCTTTGATGTTCAAGCCTAATTCGTTTCTAATTACCTGAAGTTCCCTGACCAAACGGCTGTAAGGCAAGCCGAGAGACAGTTTCCACAGGTCTTTGTCAAGAGATGCACCTGGGAGTGGAGTGCCAGAGATTTCACTCGGGAAAAAAATTCCGCCGCCGTTTTCGGAGATAAAGGGGGCATATATGGACAAGTCTATGCGAAGTTTATCTATTTCTGCCCTGGTCTTGCTTGAGGCAAGAATAATAGGAACATTAAGCTTTTTGCACAGATTAAGGGCAGGTGCGGCCTTTTCCCATCCGTAGGTTTGGTTATCCAGCAGGGTACCGTCCAAATCGGTAAATATTATTTGAAATGGGGCACCTTGCTTTCCGGTACTATGTTTTTTCCCCATTAAAGGCTTTTTATCGCTTGTATAGAAAGTGAGTATTGACCTTAGTAGCCTGCAATCTGATTTTCATTGAACAAAACAGACATCCACCCTATCCCAATTCACGTGCTTAAAGACTTCGGAATTTCATTGCGGTCTATTTCAGCTTCGGTGTCTGGTTTCCAGATTTCCACAAAGGAAACTCCCGAAACGGAAAGACTATTTAAGGCCCCTGCTGGAAAATCTTCTTTTCTCATTCTCAACAACCTCAATCAGATCAAAGAAAATTTGTGGCAGCTTATTAGAAACGCGTTCCCAGGAAACTGTCTGTGGCATTTCAAAGACGCTTTGTTGTGTTCGGCTCTCAACTTTCATGATGGCTTCAGCAAGGCCGTTTTCAATAAAAGGTTTAAACTCAGGGTGGGAGTTGACGAATCTAAGAAATTTTTCCGTCATCCTGTAAGGCGATGTAAGAACTTCTCCGGCCAGGAGGATTGAATTCCTAAAGACATCCTTTATCAGATATTCTTCCGTGTCCCTGTCATAATTGAGGTTGCTAAAGCTTGCATCGTCTGAGTATTTTTTTACCTGTTCTTCAGCAACGGCCTGGTATGTGACGGCCAGGTCCCGGAAAAATGTATCTGGAATTTCAAGGCCTTCCTCTATCACGAGTGCGTTCATCAGGGTGGTAACAATGTCAATTGCTATTCGATTGAGACCCTTTGACTGATCTTCCGCGGAGATGTCCTGATGTTTGTGGTCAAAAGGATTATTGGAGAACATGACCTGAGCGGCCGAAGATGCCTTTCGATAGACCTCTATGAGGGTAAATATTTCGACACCCCAATTTGTGGCAAAGCGCATTCGTTTCAATAGATCTACATGAAAAGCCACCTCACCGGACAGCTGATAATTAAAGCCGAGAAGAAAGTCGACCAGACGCAACATTTTCTTCTCTTCGCTTTCTGCGAATTTCCTCTTGAGGGCGAGCAGGAGAGGGTCCAGGAGCAGACGCTTTACCCTGCCGAAAATCCCCATGTTGCTGATTCGCGCATAGTAGGCCTTTGAAAAGTCGTAATTCAGTGCTACTACGGGATAAAACAGCCTGTCCAATTGCACACGTCTAAAGGTGCGGATGTCTGCATCAATCAGACCTATGGATTCGGCGCCCAGAGCTATGGCGATCCCGAAACTGAGAAACATATTTTTACCCTTCCCGGGCTCACTGATATTGAATCCCGCCTCATTCAACTGCCTGTAGATGCTACTGAAACCGGGGCCGTCATTCCATTGAATCAAATAGTTTTTAATTCCAAAAGAATCTATAAGGTCCCTCAGTCTGAACGCATCTTCCTCGGTAGACTTATCCAGGCCGAAAATAATGCTCGAAAGATAAGTGACGCCTCTTAATTGTCTCAGAATATTTTCAAATATGGGAAGATTAACCGGGTCAGAGTATTCACTTGCGAGGGATGGGATAATCAGGACCGTCTTTTTCCACTTGGAGTGCAGCCTGAGCTGGGAGTTCAAGTGCTTTCGGTCTTTCCGAAGTATGTGAAATGTGGTTATCTGGCCGCTATTCTGTGAGAAGTCGGAGATAGCTAAGCTCCTTAGTAAACTATAACATAAGCCGTTTAGGATTACGAAATTCAGGTTAGGGATTTTTTGCTATACTCAATATAATAAATTAACGGAAATCTTGCTTTTTGTCAACTTTGCTATTTGTGCAACTTGTCTGCCTAATAACCCCTTTTTCATTCTTTTCACTTGAACTGAGAATTAGGAACTGTTAATTTTCTAGTAGTCCGTATCAAATATTGCTGGGCCAAACATACCTGATCACAGACAAAAGGCCAGAGAACTATTTTGCAAAACATGTTGATCTTATTAGATAAGACTTCCCTGGAACAGCGATGAGATGTTACAAATGATCCCGTCAATCGAGACCTGTTTTGTTATGATGAAAAGATACGGGATGCTTGATAATATCAAGGCGCATTCCGTTGTAGTCGCAAAAATCGCCCTATTGATAGCTAAAGGGCTTGAAGAGGCAGGGGTGGGTATCTCCGTTGAAAAGGCTATTGCAGGTGCCCTCATGCACGATATCGGAAAGACCGCAAGTTTGAAATATGGGGGCGATCATAGCGAGATAGGAAGGCAAATCTGTCTTAGAAATCAATTTGAAGAAATTGCCGATATCGTTAGGGAACATGTGCTTTTAAATCACTACGAACTCGAGGGAGACTATTCGGAAAAGGAAATCGTTTATTATGCCGACAAAAGGGTAAACCATGATATAATAGCAAGTTTGGATGAGCGCCTTACTTATATACTTGAACGATATGGCAATAACCAGCAGGACCTGCTGATCAGGATTAAAAAAAATTTTAAGCTCTGTGCCAGGGTTGAAAAAAAGCTTTTCACCAAGCTGAATTTCAGACCCGAATTTTTATCCGTTTTAGTTGATAAAGAGAAAACCGTGTTGAACCTTTAGCAAGAGGAGTGTTCAGATATGTCTAAGAAGATAGTTATGTTGCTTGTCGCATGTCTGGTCTTCCTCGGATGCAGAGAGGAAGACACGCATCTCAAGATCAAATATGCTCAGATAGATGGTCTTGAAAAAGGGAATAGGGTGCTATTTGAGCAGAATCAGATAGGCCGGGTGGCAGAGGTGTCCTATGAAAAAGGCGGCTATTATTTGGTAGATGTGGTGGTCGCAAATGACTTTACTAACGCCCTCACGGAGCATTCCAGATTTTTCATTATTACCGACAAAGGGAATACTGGCAAGATGGCCATTGAAATGACTCTGGACAGGAAGGGGGGGGCTGTTCTGATAGATGGTGCCACCGTTGAAGGTTCCACCAAGCAATCACCCTTCATTGATCAAATGCTGGGTGACTTTGAAAATGGGCTTGAAGATCTCAAGAAAAAATTCGATAAATTCACGGATGATCTCGGCAAAATCCCGGAGAGCGAAGAGTTCAAAAGGCTTGAAAAGGAACTTAAGAGAATAACGGAAGAGTTAAAGCGGTCAGGCAGGGCGGCAGGGGAAAAGATACAGAAAGAGGTATTGCCCCGGCTTGAAAAGGAATTGGAAAAGCTGAAAGAAAAACTCCGAAAGTTCAAAAAGAAAGAAGAGGTCAAGCCCTTAGAGACTTAGTATGATTAGTTATATCGAACTCACCCTGTTTTTTCTGATAAGAAGAGGCAAATGTCAATCCGGTTGATTGCAAAGGACCTGTACCTTTTGCAGCAGGAAGTTGAAAGGCTTGAGAAACAGGTAAGAAGCGTGCCCTTTGAAAAACGGGAAGAGTTGGAAACTCAACTTCGAAAGGTTAGGGCAGAGCGAGACCGGATGCAAGGAATCCTTAATGGGGCCAAAGAACCCCCTGCTTATAGAAAGCCTCTCTAAGTAATTCAAAGAGCTGGCTGGTTTCAAATCAAATGTCTTCTGTATAAACCCGTTTCAACCGTTTTCCAATCCATGCGGGCTATTTTTTAAAACCTTCTTTTCCGAAACCCATAATCTGTAATTGGACAGGGATTTTGGAAGCTAAATGAACATCCCGCCGGGGAAAGGCAATAACAATGCCCGCCTCCCGGAAAAGCCCATCCAAACGGAAACGGATATCGCTTTCAATTATCCGGCGGTCCATTTGTCGTATTGCCAAAAGTGCGGAAATATATTCAAATCGCCGTTCTGCAAGAGTTTGCACAAAGGAGAGAATCAGTTCTCTAACCTCGGTATCTTTTTCAACCATTAAGTTTTTGCCTTTACATCTGCCAAGCCGACATAGGGAAATGAGGCCACCTTAATTTAAGAATTTGATTCTGCAATATTTTTCTAATTCATTTTGGCAGAGTTCATATTCCATCTGCAAAAATTCACCAGTGGGGCTGGTTTCCAATGCGATGGCCCATCACCTCCAGGGTGTCTGTAACCACCACGAATGAATTGGGATCAATGCCACTCCGGTAAATCCAGCGCCATAAAACCGTTGGGGGATCAGAATCCCGTTGATGGCCACGCTGCAAAGGGCGCTTCCCAGGGATATGAGAAAAAGGTTCCACAACACCTCTTTTACAGGGGTTAAAACAGATTTAAAAGTTTGCTTGACAGGCTGGCCCTCTTCCATCCTATTTTATTTCTTAGAGATCAATTTCGATGACCTGCATTCCACAGGGCGACACAGTCACTTCGCCACAAGCATGAATCTTCCCTGCACTCTCTCACCCTTTCGGTTCCGTAGCAGTCGATGTTATGTTCGCCCCTCTGAATGGAACGTATGATATCTGTTTTTTTCATCCGATAGGTGTTGATACCCATTTCCTTTGCCATTTTTCTTGTGTGGTTAAAGTTCATCATATACCCCCTTTCTGCAGTAATCTTTCAGGCCTGCATGAAAACCAACCGACAAACCGGCGTGTTTTCCATAAATAAGTGTTTGGAGATAATGGACCGAACTCCATTATGACGAACCATTCTGTTCGCTCAAGAAAAATGAGCCAACTTCAAAACGCCCCGTTTTGCCCAATAGCTGCGTCAGGCTCAAATGAAAAATTTTTTGCTGGCCGTCTATCCAGGCAATCCGTCCGATCCGGGGATAGATGGAAAAGCATGCTAATACAGTTTCTTACAGTAGATCGCCTTACCCTCGCCCTGGCCGTAAAAGTCCTCAAGGACGCTTTCCAGACGGTAGCCGGAGCTTTCGTAAAAGGCCCGGGTGCTGGCGTATTGAACCCGTTGTGAGGTATCCACGTAGATCCGCTTGCCCCCGGCTGAACTGATGCGCTTTTCCGCTTCTTTCAGAAGACGCCGGCCAAGCCCCCTTCCCTGAAAATCCGGGGGTACGGCGATCCAGTAGAGGTCGTAACTGGCCGCCGTGGCGGGAATCGGCCCGAAACAGGCATATCCCGCAAGCCGGCCATAGTGCTCGGCCATAATGAACTCGTAGCCGCTCTCAGCTCCCTTGGCCAGCCGTTCGGTCGCCAGTTCCGCCGCCACGTCCACCTCGGCGGGTGAAAAAAAGCCGGTGATCTCCACCAGCCGCCGCACCCGCTCGACATCCTGCGGTTGCAGCTCATTTCGGAGAACCACCCCGTGAATCCGGTCGTTGGCGGCGTGGTGGCTGTCGGCCCATTGCATGTTGCCCTCGGTCAGGCCGCGGAAAAAGGCCATGGCATTTTGTCCCAGAGTCCTGGTGCGATATCCCCCTTCCTGGATGACCACCGTGGGCAGCCCCATGGCCCCGATCATTTTTCCGTTTTTCATGAAATCCTTGGCCGTCAGGAACCAGGTGCCGGTCGGGTCCGCTTTGGCCGGATCCAGGCCAAAGGCCACCACGAGAAACTGCGGTACGAATTCCTCAATTCTCCGAATGGCACGAGCCAAGGCCTTGCGGTACTTTTCGCCGTCCACGGCTTCGGGCAATGGCAGGTTCAAATTGAAGCCCTCGCCATCCCCTTCCCCGCGTTCCTCGCCAAAACCGCTGAAATAGGGGTAGGCAAAGCTGGGGTGGCCGTGGATGGAGACAGTCAGTACATCCGACCGTCCGTAAAAGATGTCCTGTTCACCGTTTCCGTGATGGTAGTCAATGTCAAGGATGGCCACTTTGCCGTATGAACACAAGTACTGAGTGGCGATGGCGCTATTGTTGAAGTAGCAAAACCCGCCAAAAGACCGGCGCTCCGCGTGGTGGCCGGGGGGCCGGATCAGAGCGTAGGCGATGCGTTGCCCGTCCAGGACCTCTCTTGCTGCGGTCAGGGCACAATCCACGCCCCGCCGGGCGGCAGGATAGACGTTTGCGTTGATCGGCGTAAACGTGTCGATGCAGTAATAACCCGACAACACCGATGCCTCCTTGGGAAGGCGCATTTTGTTCCGGATAGGAAAGATATAGGGATAGAGTGTCTTATCTGCAGATACATCGGCGCAGGCCTTCTTGAGATAACGAACAAAATCGGGATCGTGAACGGCGTAGAGATGCTTGTCGGGAAACGTCCGGGG
>CAZENC010000116.1:0-8776 GCA_964513115.1 uncultured Desulfobacteraceae bacterium
TTTAGTAGCCAAAGCATCTTGTCCTCCGCCGTTCGGTTGTTTCTTTAAAAAAGAAAAAACATAAGACCCTATCAATCCCTAAGCTTGATAACCTCGTAAAAAGGCGCTCCGGGCCTTTTCACTCGGCGGGGAAGGGCGTCCCCTCCCCCGCCATTTGAAGTAAATTCAAATGGTTCCACCCTCACCCTCACGCTTTGCGGGATTGACGGACTTTCAAATAACTTGAAAAGTTATTTTCGGTTACAGTGCCGTAGCGCGGCATCACATAGCTTTTTACGAGTCCGTCAAACTTATCAAATTCGCCTTTATTATAGCCCTGCACTTCACAAGAGAGATGTAACATCCCCCGAAATCTTCCAGGCGACCAAAAAATATATTTCACGTCTCTATCTTGTCAAGTACATTCCCGGATCCGTTTAAAATAAAAATCATGAACCCGTTTTCAGCCGCACGCTGGGAGAGATCTTCGAATAGAATGGCCTGGACCTCGTATTTTCGCCCCTTTTCACGCTGAAGCAGTTCAAGGCCCTTCTCCGCCTCTTCCTTTTCAAGAAAGGTTGGAATAAAAGATACATCCGTTTCCGTATCATGCTGCCCCAAGAACTGCGCGCTTCCGCCCGGATCCTGGATAACCACCCATACCCATTGATCATTTTTAACCAACTTGCTCATAATTCACTCCCTTAGTTAAATATCTCATGTCCCGTGGTTTTTATAAACTAGTATCATGTCCCAAAAGTAAATTAGAAAAATCAATCAAACTGTCTAACCGTTTTCCTGTTTTTAAAATAATAAATCCTAAGCACGAAATACGAAATTCGAAACAATATCGAAATTCAAATCTCAAATGTTCTAAACATGTTTTGAGTTTTGGTCATTTGAAAATTAGGGTTTTTTTCGAGTTTAGATATTCGAATTTCGGAGTTTAAACGCAGTTTTTGGAGACACAAAACTCGCCTAAATTATTTAAGTTATTTCTGGGACCCAACACTAGATGTCTATTTACTTTTCATATATGGTACCAACTCCTCACACTGAAATGCCTCCTCTATTTCTCTTAAGGTGTCGGCCTTCCTTCGTCTCCGGTGCCGGATGAAATAACCTATATCCTCGAGAATAGCGTAATAAGCAGGCACCATGGAAAGGATGAGAACCGTTGAGAAACCAAGTCCCCATATAATGGCCGTAGCCAGAGGTGCCCAGAAAATGGATTTTCCCCCGAGACCCAGAGCCATGGGCGCAAGACCGAAAATAGTTGTTAGTGAAGTGAGGATTATAGGTCGCATGCGGACATGGCAAGCGCGAACAACAGCCAGATATAGATATTTGGGATTTTCTTTCCTATACCTGTTTATAAAATCAATCAGGACCAGCGAATCATTTACAACGATCCCTGTGAGCGTTAAAAGACCGATTAAGGTTACGAAGGTCATGGGGTTATTGTGGACAAGCAACCCCACTATGACGCCCAGGGTCACAAAAGGTATGGTGATCATGATGATGAAAGGCTGGGTGAATGAGTTGAACTGCAGGGAAAGAATAAAAAAAATGAGGAACAGAGCCAGTATGGCCGCGTTTCGAAGGTCCCAAAGTGATTCATTGGTCTCCTCCTGGAGACCTCCGGCAATCAGCCTCGCACCTGGAAAATTTTCCTTGATGTTATTAAAATAGCCCTCGGCAATCTTGTTGGCCCTGACCGCGGTCATTCTCTCCCCGCTCAGGCGTGAGAAATACCCTGAGAGGCCCTTTTGGTCTTTTTGAATCTCTTTTATATTTGCAGTTACTCGCACGGTCTGCCTGCCGTTATAATGGAAAATATTATGGAACCCCGGGGAAAGCCTTACCTCAGCTAATTCCCTTAAAGGGACCTCTCCCTGTCCCGGTATTATAATCTTCAAATTTATTAGATCATCAAAGTTGCGCCTGTACTCGGGCAGGTACTTCAGCTTGATGTCTTGCTCCTCGTCCCCCTGGTTATAGGTGGCAACTGTCAAGCCATAAAATGCGGCCTGAACAGCCATAACGAGATGCTTCTGCTGAATCCCCAGTTTTTTTGCTTTTGCCTCATCAACGGTAATTTCCATAAACTGTTTCTCACGCGAGAAATCATCTTGAATATCAACGATCCCTTCGTGCCTGCCCAACTCTTCTCTAATCATGCGGGAGATTGCAGCAGAAGTCACCCAACTGGGCGACTGGATCTTCAAGTCCACATCAGTGCCTACAGGTGGCCCTTCAATCATCCTTTCAAGGACAAATGATGTGACCCCGTGTGATGTGAGCAGCCGCCCCACGTCTTCCCTGACACCTTCCATCAGTTCCAGGACACTATGCTTTCTCTGTTTTCCCCCCTTCAGAATTACGTTCAGTATACCGTAATGCCTGCCAATAATAGGCTCATAATTGACCTCTTTCATCCCTGCAATGGCTATGGGGGCTTCCAAATCCCTACCGATTCGGCTCTTAATCAGGTCAGTAAGGGCCAGGAGTGTCTTCTGGCTCCTCTCCAGGGTGGCACCCACCGGAAGGTCAAAATATATGTTGAACCTCGGAAACACATCGCTTTTGGGAAACATAACAAAATCTATCCGGTAAGACAGGACAAAAGCCAGAAAAACCGACAGCACGATGACCAGTACAGACAGGTATCTGTGTCGGAGAATGCTTCTCAGGTAGGGATAATAGAACTTCCTGACAGGGCTAAAAACATCGATCCGTCTCTTGAGGACTCTCTTTATGTTGTTCTGCGGAGTAAGCTCCGTCACATGGGACGGGAGCATGAAAAAGACCTCGAAAAGCGAGGCCGAAAGTGCAAAAATCACAACCAATGGCAACCCGGACATATATCGCCCTATGATGCCACCGACTACAATAAGTATCGGGAAAAAGGCGGCCATGGTGGTTGAAACCGAAGCCATAACCGGGGCCAGCACCTCTCGACTTCCCTCCATTGTTGCCTCTACGAGAGATTTTCCTTGTTCCATATATCGAAAGATATTTTCAAGTACAACAATGGCATCGTCGACAACTATACCAAGGACGAGGATCAGACCAAAAAGGGTCAAGCCATTGATGGAGAGGCCGAAGCTCTTCATAAGAATGAAGGTAATGAGAAAGGCAACCGGGATCCCAATAGCCGCATACACGGCATTTCGTATGCCCATAGAAATACACAATATAAGGAAAACTGCCATGATACCTAAAAAACCGTTGACCTGGAGTTCCTTGATCCGTTTTTTGATCTCACGTGACTGGTCAAAATAGATGGTGGTCTTAAGGCCGGGATATTGGGCCGGGATTTCTTTCATTAAAGCCCTTACATCATCCACGATCTGGATCATGTTTATATTTCTCTTTCTTTTAACATGGAGAATAAGGGCCTTCTTTTTATCTACGAAGGTCAGGATCCTGGGTTTCTCAAGGGTAGGGGTGATCTTGGCCACATCACGCAGGTAGACGGTGCCACCATTTACACTCCTGAGTGCAATTCCACCTAATTCTTCGGGATCTCGTGGCTCGCCCACCATCCTGATGGCGGCCTCATGGCTTCCCATTTCTACTGTTCCGCCCGGGAGGTTCTGGGCGCGGTTGGCGATAGCACTTGCTACTTCAGAAATTGAAATGCCATAAGCTGACATACGGCGTGGGTTCAATTCCACCCAGATTTCATTTTCCCTCTCCCCAAATATTTCGACCTCTGAAACCCCTTTGATATTTTCCAGGGTATCTGAGATCTCTTCCGCAATATCCTGCAGTTGCATCATGGGAAGGTCTCCGGCCAGTCCCACTATACAAACAGGGAAGACGGCAACATCAATCTCGATGATCATCGGGGTCTTGGTCTGTTCAGGAAGATCTTCCACCCGGTCCACCGCGTTTCTGACCTCCTGCATGGCCTGGTCTATCTCATATTTTGATAGTTGTGTGTTGAAAAAGACGTGGACCTTAGAGGTGCTCTCGTAGGAATTGGACTCGTATCGCCTGATCTCGGATATCCCGTCAAGTTCATCCTCGATCTTCTTTGTTACCAGCTTTTCCATCTCCTCCGGGGAAAAACCGGGACAGATGGTAAAAACCAGACCTTCCCCGATCGTGATATCAGGATCAAGAAATCTGGGCATGGAATTGTAACAATAGATACCAATAACCACGATCAGGATCAGGGCCATCCTGACAACAACGGGTCTTTCTATGCCAAATCGAGTCAGGAACATTTGCAAATCATTCTACAATAATTAGATGAGAGAAAAAGGGGCCTGTCTTGGGATCTAAATATCCAAGATACTGGATGCTGGTATCTGGATACTTGATGAAATAAGGAATAATTCTTTTGCTCTTTATTCAACATCCAGTATCAAGTATCCATCAATACTTTACAGCATCTCCGCTCTTGAGTCCCCCAGGAGTAGTTATGATCACGTCTTTTTCGGTCAGGCCCGAGAGGATTTCCACACGCTGGTCATAATACGCGCCGAGTGTAACCTGTCTGAAAATGGCCTTTCCATCCCTAACAATGTACAACCCTATCTTTCCGTTTTCCTCTGAAAGCCAGGCCGACGGAATTTTGATGGACCTTTTTTCATCCACCACAGGGAACCTGACCCTGACGGTCATACCATCTGCCATGCGCCTGTCAGGTATTTCCACAACCAGTTCCACGGGAAAGGAACGCGTTGCAGGATCGGCCACGGGTGAGAGAAAAATTAGCCGGCAGTAAAATTCCTTATCGGGAAAAGCGTCTATTGTGAACCTAAAACGCTTGTGCTTCTCTAAAATATGAATATCCTTTTCGCCTAAAGATATCTTTATCTTCAAATGATCAAGATCGATGATCTGAGTGATGACAGTAACCGGCGGCACCACAATCACCTCTCCTTCCTCAACATCTCGAAAGGCAATAATCCCATCGCACGGCGCAAGCAATCTTGATTTTCTTAGCCAATCCTTTGCAAGCGCAAATGCGGCTTCTGCCTGCTCCATATTAGCGCGGGCTGACTTTCGGTCCTCTGCTCGAGGTCCCTGTCTTGCAAGGGACAGTTGCTGTTTGGCTGATTCAACTTTTGCTTTGGCCATTTCAAGCGTTCGCCTGGCTGAATCATATTCACTATTAGAGGCCGCTTTAAATTCTTGAAGGTCCTTGGTCCTGTCAAAATTCTTCTCCGCCTCGAACAGGCCCGCTTCCGCCTCTTTCAGGACGGCCTCGGCAATTAGAATCTCTTCGGGCCTGCTCCCCTTTTCGATCTTTGCCAGATTGCTCCTGGCTGCGGCAAGTGTCGCCTTTGCCTGTTTGACCTTAAGACGGATGCTGCTCGTGCTTATCTCGGCAAGAAGCTGTCCCTTTTTGACCCTGTCCCCTTTCTCGAAATAGAGCCTCTCAATGGTTCCGCCCGTTTCACTGGCTATCATGACCTTGCGCTGGGCCGTCAGCACCCCCACATATTCAATGGTTCCTTCGGGGAACGAGACCTTAACAGGACTCACTTTTACAAATTTGACCTTTATTACCTGGGTTTCCTTCTCTACACTGGTCTCAGCTCTCTCCCCACAACCCAACAGGTTGAGATAAATAAGGCTTATTACCAGGGCGATAACTGTACTTATGGACTGATATCGAATCATTTTATTTATGGTTTCCGGTGATTTTTATTCCAATCAAATTCCCAGGTTTTTTATGATAGCAAGTCAGAAATATTAGTCAAATGGTTTATTATATTTGCAAAAAGATCTTGACTTATGGTATTACTTTGTAATAATAAGGGCCAGTATTACAGAATAATTTGGAAAAAACCCGGAGGATCTTACATACCCATGAAAAAAAAACACGGAATCATTACATTCAAAGTGGACGAAGATTTGCTTGAGGCAATTAAAGAGATCCCCAACCGATCCGAATTTATACGTATGGCAATCCTGGAGGCATTAGGAAGTGTCTGCCCCCTTTGTAACGGCAACGGCATGCTGTCACCAAACCAGAAACGCCACTGGCAAAATTTTGCGGCTGATCATTCCGTCGAAACATGCAGCCGATGCCATGAGACTATCCTTGTCTGCTCGAAAGAACATCAAGATATCCATGCCCGGAGCACATGGGTTTGAGAATGATCAAATCTCACTACAAGAGGCTGGTGAATGCTGGGGAGATTTTTGTGAGATATCTGAGCATGAAAGCAATATTGATTTTTGCCGGAATCGTTGTTGTTAACGTAGCACCTGCAGCACAATCCCAAGCCCAAAAAATCAAGGCTTTTGTGAGTATCCTGCCACAGGCATATTTTGTAGAACGAGTCGGGGGACCCTTTGTAGATGTTAAAGTATTAGTAGCGCCCGGGCAATCCCCGGCTACATATGACCCAACGCCTAAACAAATGTCCGAATTGGGCCGATCGCAGTTGTACTTCCGAATTGGGACGCCCTTTGAAAAATCATTCATTTCAAAGATATCTGATACTTTCAAAAACCTGAAGATTCTTGACACCAGAAAGGGCATACGGCTTCGCCGTTTTAAACAATCCGGGTTTTCTCAAGTCCCGGATCCCCATATCTGGCTCAATCCCAAGTTGGTAATGATTCAAGCACGTACCATCTGCAACGCGCTCGCCCAACTGGACCCGGTTCACGAGGAGGAATATAAAACCAATTTGATGGCATTTAATGCCGATCTCATCAATGTTGATGCTAAGATCGCTAAGACGCTGGCTCCGCTAAAAGGCAGCAAATTTTATGTGTTCCACCCTGCTTTCGGGTACTTTGGTGACTCTTACGGGCTCACCCAGGTTGCAGTTGAAATCGAAGGCAAAGCGCCAAGCGCAAAGCAGCTTTCACATCTAATAAAAAAGGCCGGAACAGATAATGTTAAGGTAATTTTTGTTCAGCCGCAATTTGCAAAAAAATATGCCCGGACAGTGGCCGAAGCCATAGGAGGAGCCGTGGTGCCCATAAACCCGCTTGCGCGCGATTACCTGAAAAACCTTGAAGAGATTGCCGCAAATCTTAAGAAGGCTCTTTTGGACAAATAAATACGGAAATAAGACCGCTACCGAGGCAGGAAATCTTTTTGAAGAATGGAGTAATAAATGACAGAAATACCGGTAATTGAACTCGAACATGTTTCGTTCTCGTACGATGGCTTTCCTGTACTTGAGGACATCAACCTGACCGTTGAGGAACACGATTTTCTCTCGATCGTTGGCCCCAACGGCGGTGGAAAAACTACGCTACTGAAGCTTATATTGGGTCTACTCAAACCTGTTAACGGCACTGTCCATGTGTTCGGAAAAAACCCGGTAAAAGCCCGTTCTCGTATCGGTTACATGCCCCAGTACTCATCTCTGGATCCCCTGTTTCCGGTTACTGTAATGGATGTCGTGTTAATGGGACGGCTTGGAAATGGAAAATTGTTGGGGGCCTATAAAAGAACGGACAAAAAAGCCGCAGCAGAAGCGCTCCGGGAACTGGAAGTTTACGAAATGAAAAACCGGCCATTTTCCGCCTTATCAGGTGGACAACGCCAGCGGGTACTGCTTGCCCGCGCATTGGTGTCCGACCCCGAACTTCTCCTACTTGACGAGCCAACCGCTAATGTAGATGCCGTTATCGAAAATGAGTTGTTTGACCTACTTAACCGGCTAAACGAAAAAATCACCATAGCCCTGGTCACACATGACCTGGGATTTGTCTCAAGCTATGTCAAGCGCGTAGCCTGTGTCAGCAGGCGCGTAGTAGTGCATCCTACCAGTGAAATCACAGGTGAAATGATCAACGAAATATACGGGCGCGATGTACAAATGGTACGGCACGACACCACTTACCCAAAGGAAAAAGCCAGTGTCTGAATTCCTAATAGATTTGCAGCAACAGACCTTCCTGCAATATGCGGTCCTGACAGGGCTCCTGGCAAGCATTGCCTGCGGTATTGTCGGAAGCTATGTTGTTACCCGACGTATCACCTATATTGCCGGCGGCATCGCCCACAGCGTCCTGGCCGGCATGGGCGCCGCCCGCTACTGCCAGATCGTATGTGATTGGGACTGGCTACATCCCCTATACGGTGCCGTTGTTTCAGCGCTGATTGCTGCCATCATTATCGGCACAGTAAGCTTAGGTGCAAGACAAAGGGAAGACACCATTATCGGGGCTGTTTGGGCCATTGGCATGGCCGTTGGCATCCTCTTTATCTTCAAGACCCCCGGTTACAACGAAGACCTGATGAGTTACTTGTTCGGCAATATCCTCATGGTTTCATCCGATGATCTGTGGCTGATTGCAGGACTGGATTGCGTTGTTGTGGTTGTAGGATTGCTTTTTTACAAACAGTTTCTTGCAGTATGTTTTGACGATGAATTCGCAAAACTTAGAGGGGTCAGGGTGGAATTCTATTACATCCTGCTCCTGTGCCTTACGGCTCTCACGGTTGTTCTGCTGGTTACTGTAGTGGGAATCGTAATGGTAATTGCCCTGCTGACTCTGCCCGTTGCGGTTGCGGGCTTATTTTCAAAAAGACTATGGCAGATGATGTTGTTATCGGCGCTATTCACCATTATTTTCACGACATCCGGTCTCATCATCAGCTATGGCCCCAACCTTCCTGCCGGTGCAACAACAATCGTGCTTGCCGGTGCGGTCTACCTTGTTGTAATTGTTGGATCACATGTCTTCAAGACGCGACGGCTTTAATTGCGTGCGATCTATAGAGATTAATCTATCTGACAAGCTAGTGTCGTGTCACACAAATAACTTACACAAATGTCATTTCGAGCAAAGCGAGAAATCTTAATTA
>CAZENC010000117.1:0-8727 GCA_964513115.1 uncultured Desulfobacteraceae bacterium
TTCTGGTATTGCACTCCGGTGGAATATTTAAGGATTATGAAAAAGTGGCAGAAAAAATAGTCGGAATAGAGGGTGTGGTTGCCTCAACGCCTTTTATTTTTAATCAGGTCATGATCAACAATTCAGGTAATGTTTCCGGGGCGGTTTTGAGAGGGATTGATCCAAAAACTGCAGGCATGGTCGTGGATCTTGATCGCATGATAAAGAACGGATCTCTTTTATCTCTTGTAAGGAGATCCGGAGAATTGCCTGCCATTATAGTCGGAAGCGAACTTTCGAGACGAATCGGGGCCTATTTTGGAGATACTGTAACCGTGGTCTCGCCGGAGGGGAAATTAACCCCGTTTGGAAGAGTACCAAACACCCGAAAATATGAGGTTGCGGCTATTTTTGATTCTGGCATGTACGAATATGACGCTTCGATGGTGTATGTTTCTCTGAAAGAGGCACAGGATTTCCTTGGGCTGGGAATCGGGGTAACAGGTCTGGAAGTCAGAACAAAGGATGTATACAAATCGGACAGAGTGGCGAAGAAAATTCAGGATGATTTGGGCTACCCTTACTGGACCAAAGACTGGAAAGTTATGAACAGGAGTCTATTCTCAGCGCTCAAACTGGAAAAACTTACCATGTTCGTAATTTTGACCATGATCGTGATGGTTGGGGCCTTGAATATAATAAGTACGCTGGTGATGGTTGTTATGGAAAAGACAAGAGATATTGCCATCCTAAGGGCAATGGGGGCTTCTGCAAGGAGTGTTATGTCTATTTTTATGCTGCAAGGCTTGCTGGTTGGTATTGTGGGCACGCTTGCCGGTTTGGCATCGGGATTAGGCATTTGCCAGTTACTGGCCAAATATAAATTCATCACCCTGCCTTCGGACGTTTACTATATTTCCAAACTGCCTGTACAGGTTGAATTTGGAGATGTATGGGTTGTATCTCTGGCTGCTGTTGCAATTTCTTTCTTGGCCACCCTCTACCCGGCCTGGTATGCCTCCAAGTTGAATCCTTTGGAGGCTATCAGGTATGAATAATTGGAGAATGTAGAGTGCTTAGCCTTGAAGGTATCTATAAATCTTTCACTCACCTCGGCAACAAGATTGAGGTTTTAAGGGGGGTTGATCTTGTAGTGAGACAGGGCGACAGCCTGGCTGTCACGGGTGCTTCGGGTGTGGGAAAATCGACACTGCTTAATATTATGGGGAGTCTTGATCGCCCCACAGAAGGGGTTGTCAAATTCGGTGATAGAAATGTGTATCAAATGGAAGAAGCGGTCCTTTCGCGCTTCAGGAACAGGGAAATCGGTTTTGTTTTTCAATTTCACCATCTTTTGCCTGAGTTTAGTGCAATTGAAAATGCTATGATGCCTGCCTTGATTGCACGGAATCCTAGAAAGAAGGCGGCAGAGATGGCAAGGGAAGTACTGGAAAAGGTGGGTCTTGGAAAACGTCTAACTCATCGTGCCGGGGAACTTTCCGGGGGTGAACAGCAAAGGGTGGCGATAGCACGGTCATTGACCATGAAGCCCAAATTAATTCTGGCGGATGAGCCGACCGGTAATCTTGACTGGCTGACCGGTAAGGAGATTGCCGATCTTATGCTTCGCCTCAACAGAGAAGAGGGTGTGGCTATGGTTATAGCCACGCATAACAGCAGATTGGCAGAAAGAATGTCTAGGCATATGGAGATAGTCAATGGACAGATTCAATAGGATGTTCAGAAAAGGGCCGGGAAATTTAGAATGCAGACTGATATTGCAAAAAAGGCTTTGGATTTTCATGTGGCTGATTTTATTTGTGTTCGGTTTGTTTTTAACGAAAACGGCCCTAGCCCAGGAGAGGGGAACCATGGCAGTGTTGCCTTTTCAGGTTTACGCGCAGAAAACTCTCGAAGAACTGAAACCCAGCCTGCAGGAAATGCTGACACTCCAAATGGAAAAAAGGCGTTTTAAAATGATCGGTCCGGACGTAATTAACGCTCACCCCCTGACTGATTTAAAAGCATTTGAAGTGAAAGACGTTTTTGAATTGGGCAAAGCCCTTAACGTCGACTGGGTTATCACAGGAAGCCTTACGCAGATAGGAAGACGCATAAGTATTGATTTGAAGGCGATTGACATAACAAAAACGAGGCCGACTTTTTCGGTCTTTATGGCCGCAGACAGCATCGATAATTTGGCAGAGACGACCGAACAGATTGCTGCCAGCATTGACCATCAGATTGCCGGAGTGATCCAGGTGGATGCGGTTGATGTGGTGGGAAATCAGCGTATAGAAAAGGAGGCAATTCTGGCAGTTGTCGGGACAAAGAAGGGTGACCTATTCGACTATGGGCAATTAGACAAGGATCTTCGCAATGTCTTTAAGATGGGTTTTTTCAAGGATGTCAAGACCGAGACAGAAGATGGGCCAAAGGGAAAAATCATAACATTTAAAGTGACCGAAAAGCCTTCAATCGGCAAGATTGTCTTTGTGGGAAATGAGAAGGAGAAGAGCAGTAAATTGAGAAAGGAAATGGGAATTGAACTTTACTCCATTCTGGATCAGGCAAAAATCAAACAAAGCATTGAAAATATCAGAGAATACTACCGCAAGAAAGGTTATTACAACGTAGATATAGCTGAAAGCATTGAGCCCATCCCCAACAATGAGGTTCAGCTCAAATACGAGATTGCTGAAAACGAAAAGGTTTACATAAGAAAAATACAGTTCGTTGGGAATACAGAATTTACTGAAAGAGAACTGAAGAAAATCATGGAGACCAGTGAAAAAGGGTTTTTATCGTGGATTACGAAATCCGGTTACCTGGATCACAAGAAATTGGAATTCGATGTCCAGAAATTGGCCGCTTTTTATCATAACCACGGCTTTATACGGGCGAAAGTGGGAGACCCTAAAGTTGAGTATGAAGAGGAAAAGGGTCTGATAATCACCATTGAGGTCCAGGAGGGACCGCAATATGCTGTAAATGAGGTTTTCATTTCCGGCGATTTGATAAAACCGGTTGACGAACTTATGAAAAAGGTCCAGATCGGTAAAGAAAAGGCATTTAACCGAGAAACTGTCCGCAGGGATATCCAGGCGTTGGGAAATGTTTACTTCGACGAAGGTTATGCCTACGCTGAAATCAGGCCAGGTACAAAAGAGGATGATGAGAAGCATTTGGTGGACGTTATGTATAAGATTTCCAAAGGGAAAAAGGTTCGCTTTGAAAGAATCAATATTGCCGGTAACACAAAAACAAGAGACAAGGTTATCCGACGCGAAATTAAGGTAGTCGAAGGCGAGTATTTTAGCGGGAAGGACCTGAAGCGCAGTACCGGTAACTTACACCGCCTTGGTTTTTTTGAAGATGTGGAAGTGAAGACAAAAAAAGGGAGCCGTGATGACTTGATGGTAGTGGATGTTAACGTCAAGGAAAGACCTACAGGCTCATTCAGTGTTGGTGCAGGGTATAGCTCAGAGGACTCAGCCTTCGTGATGTTTCAAATTGCGCAGAATAATCTTTTCGGAAAGGGACAAAAATTGCAGGCCGAAGCAAAGATTGGAGGGCAAACACAACAGTACTCTATCAGGTTTGTTGAGCCATGGCTTTTTGATCTGCCTTTGGCTGCCAGTTTTGACATTTTCAAATGGCTGCATGAGTATGACTTTTATACCAGGGATAGTATGGGTGGTAGTGTGAGCCTGGGATTCCCTCTGGGCATTGATGAGTTTACAAAAGGTTATATAAGGTACACATATGATGATTCTGAGATTACAGATGTGAGTCCTTATGCCTCCGTGGCGATCAGAGACATGATAGGTTCCAATGTAACAAGCAGTATGACGTTTATGATAAAACGTGACAGCAGGGACAGGCCTTGGGATACCAGCAGGGGATCCGTTAACAGCGTTTCTTTTGAATATGCCGGTCTTGGAGGGGATGTCGCTTTTTACAAATACCAGGGCGGCACAGCGTGGTATTTTCCCATGTTTTGGGATACGGTCTTTCTCGTCCGGGGGAGAATCGGCTATGTTGAAAAGGGTTCCGGCGGAAAACTCCCTGTTTATCAAAAATTCACGTTAGGTGGAATTAGTACCGTGCGTGGCTTTGACTATGGATCTATATCTCCTCGCGATCCCGCTACAGGAGACAAGATCGGTGGTGAAAAGATGATGGTCTATAACCTTGAATACAGATTCCCCCTGCTCAAGGAACAGGGATTGGTAGGGCTTGTCTTTTTCGATGCCGGGAATGTCTTTACAAAGGATGAAAATTATACATTTAGTGGAATCAGGAGATCGGCTGGAACAGGACTCAGATGGTATTCCCCTATCGGTCCTCTCAGGCTTGAATATGGCTGGAACCTGGATCGGAAGGATGATGAAGACTCCGGGAGGTGGGAATTCACCGTTGGCGGAACGTTTTAGATACTCGATGAATATTTAGAGATTATAAGGGGGTAGAAATGAAAAAGTTTTTTGGACTGTTTGTTGGTATTATCTTTGTGCTTTTCTTTCTGACCCATGCCTTCTGCGCAGATACTTGCAAGATTGGTGTGATAGATGTGATGAAGCTTCAGGAAAAATCCAAGTCATTTCAGAAAGTCAGGAAAGAGCTGAAAGAGAGATTCGTTGCCCTAGAGAAGAAACTTGAAAAAGAGAGAAATGGAGTAATAGAACTCGAGCAAGAGTTGAAAAAACAGAGCATGATGTTGAGTCTTGACGCCAAAGAAGACAAACGGAAGGAACTGGAGAAAAAAATGCGGCGATTCAGATTCCTCCAGAATGAGACTGCTGAAGAAGCAAAGGCTTTGGAATTGGATGCAAGGAAGGAGGTTATAAAAGATATAGAAAAGGTGGTTAATAAGATCGGGAAAGAGAAGGGGTATGTCATAATTTTTGAGCGGAGAACTGTTGGCCTCATTTATTACAAGGATACGATCGATCTTACAGATGAGGTTACTAAAGCATACGATAAAGCAATGCAAAAATAGGAGCATCTGAGGATTGGAATTACCTCTAAAGAAAATTGCCCGCGTGGTTGGCGGTAAAGTCCTCGGCAATGACAGTATTTTAATTTCAGGTATTAGTTCGCTGGATGAAGCGGTCCCTGGAGATATATGTTTTTTCGCTGATCGCAGATATAAAGAGAGCCTTGCAAAAACGAGGGCATCAGCAGTGATAGTCCCGGAAAAGAATAGTCTTTTCAAGGGATCTCAGGTGGTTGTTTCCGATCCAAGCCTGGCTTACGCACGAGTTGCCAACCTTTTAGCTCCCCCTGTTCCAAGATATCCCGGAATCAGCACAAGGGCATTTGTCCACAAAAAGAGCCGCATTGGAAAGAATGTTTCCATTTATCCAATGGTTTATGTCGGAAAGGATGCGATAATAGGTGATGATGTAACCCTGTTTCCAGGTGTATTCGTAGGGGAGAGGGTTAAAATTGGGAAAAGGACCCTGATTTATCCCAATGTGAGTATATTGCAAGACTGCATCATAGGCAATGATGTCATATTACATGCCGGAACAGTTATAGGGGGGGATGGATTTGGTTTTGCCCGGGAAGGCTCGGTGCCTGTCAAGATACCTCAAATCGGCATAGTTCAGATAGATGATGAGGTGGAAATAGGGTCCAATAATTGCGTCGACCGTGCGGCACTGGGTAAAACCTGGATAAAAAGAAGAGTGAAGACAGACAACCTGGTTCAGGTAGGCCACAACGTTGTTATAGGAGAAAACACCGTGATTGTGGCGCAGACGGGGATTTCCGGCAGTGTTCATATTGGATGCGATGTGGTCATAGGCGGTCAAGTCGGCATCATTGACCATCTTGAGATTGGAGACAGGGCCATGATTGGGTCGCAATCCGGTGTCGTGAAGTGCGTATCGCCCGGAGAGGTTGTCTCTGGGTATCCGGCCATGCCGCATCGTCTTTTCCTTAGAACTTCGAGATTGATTATGAGATTGCCCCAGTTCAATAATCGTCTGCGAAATCTCGAAAGCAGGTTGGAAGAACTGGAGAAAAAGCTGAAGATGAAATGAGATTTGCCATGAAGCTGCCTTTGACATACGAAGACATCATAAAAATCCTTCCCCATCGGTATCCTTTTTTGTTTGTAGACAGGATAGTAGAGATAGAATTGGGCAAAAAGGTGGTGGGAATTAAAAACGTAACAGCCAACGAAAATTTTTTCCAGGGTCATTTTCCAGGCAATCCTATAATGCCGGGGGTACTTATTGTCGAGGCCATGGCACAAGTGGGTGGAGTCCTTGCCCGTCTGTCGCTTTACGGAGAGCCGAAGGATAATGAGGAGATCCAAGGTTCAGTCTTTTTTATGTCCATTGACAAAGTGAAATTTCGCAGGCCCGTAGTTCCCGGAGACCAGCTAAGTTTTGAATTGCAGGCGTTAAGAACCGGGACCAAGGTCTGGAAGATGGCCGGAAAGGCCTTTGTTGGAGAGGATCTCGTTGCAGAAGCCGAGCTTGTAGCCACAGTGAACTGAGATAGTGACAATTGTTTTCAAACCGGAACAATTGGAAACCAAGGAGTAGAAACAGATTATGGAAATTCATCCCTCAGCCCTTGTAAGCCCCAATGCTGAACTCGGGGAGGGTGTCAAAATAGGTCCGTATAGCACAATTGGAGATAATGTAATCATTGGTCGTGATACGATTATAGGATCCCACGTGGTTATTGAAGGTCACACGCAGATTGGGGAAAGGAATAAAATATATCCATTTTGCACCATAGGTTTTCCACCACAGGACATTGGATATCTGGAAGAGGATACACGTGTAGTGATTGGGAATGACAATGTGATCAGGGAATATGTGAGCATAAACCGGGCAACAACCAAGCAGGAATGGAGAACAGTTCTCGGCAGCCATAACTACATAATGGCCTATGCACATATAGCTCATGACTGCATATTGGGGGACAAAGTGATAATGTCCAACCTGGCCACTCTTGCAGGCCATATAACCGTCGGAGACCATGTAATTTTGGGTGGACTTGTTGCTATTCACCAATTTGTTAGGATTGGTGCCTACTCCTTTCTTGGCGCCAAATCAGGTCTTGTCCAAGACGTGCCTCCGTTCATGATGACGTCCGGTCATAGGGCCTCGCTTTATGGAGTTAACCAAAAGGGACTGATCCGGCAAGGTTTCTCAAGGGAGTGTGTAGACGGACTGAAAAAGGCATTCAGGATTATCTGGCGAGAAAACCGAAGATTCAGCGAAGGGATAAAACAGGTCAAAAATGAGTTGAAGCCATTTCCGGAGTTGGAGATGCTCTTGAACTTTTTTAATGATTCAAAAAGAGGAGTGTTGAGATAATTGGCGATTTTCGATTGAAGCCCGCCCTTGGGTGACGGATTTCGAGAAGCTTTTCAGTTCTGTGGGTGTCAGGGCCGGGCCGGGGACTGACAATTTGAAGAGACCCTTAGCCTGTAATGCAGGCGACCAAAAGTCGTCAATCGTCAAGTCAATGTCGAGGATGCCTGATAAGAGCAAAGTAGTCGGCCTTATTGCTGGTGGAGGGCGGTTTCCCTTAATGGTTGCAGAGGCTGCAAGGAAGCAGGGCTATCGTGTAGTTGCTATAGCTCATATCGGGGACACTGAATCGTCATTATCAGAAAAGGTCGACGAAATCGTTTGGATTAAATTAGGCCAGTTAGGTCAATTAATAAAGGCCCTCAAGAAGGGGGGAGTAAGCAAGGCTTTGATGGCGGGTTCAATCACCAAGAAGCGGATATTTGAAGGTGTCAGACCTGATCTGAAAGGCCTTGCGATAATGTCAAAGCTCGCCATTTTTCATGATGATGATATACTAAGGGCAGTTGCCAAAGAACTGGCCGAGCAGGGAATAGAGATTGTCAGCTCTACCTCACATTTGCCTGAACTCACAGCACCTGTAGGATGCTTGACTAGACGAGGACTTACAAGTTCTGAGGAAGAGGACGTTGATTTCGGGTGGAAGGTGGCCAAAGAGTTAGGTCGTCTGGATATTGGACAATGTGTGGTCGTAAGGAAAAAAGTGGTTTTGGCCCTGGAGGCAATCGATGGCACGGATGAGACAATCCTCAGGGGAGGGAGGCTGGCCAGAGAAGGAGCCGTCGTGGTTAAGGTGAGTAAACCGGGCCAGGACCTACGTTTCGATGTCCCTTGTATTGGCATTGAGACATTAAAGGTGATGTCTCAGGTTAATGCCTCGGTCTTGGCTGTTGAGGCCGGGAAGACATTGATCTTTGACAGGTCGGATATGGTTGAATATGCAAACAAAGAGGGCATTTCCATTACCTCCCGGTAAACATTAGCAACGGAGGAAAAGAAAAACAGTAAGTGAAGCCGGATAAGCTGAAAGTTGGCGTTATAGGCGTCGGCCACCTTGGAGAATACCATGTACAGAAGTACAGCGCTATCCAAACGGTCGAACTCGTCGGTGTTGTGGATACGAATCTTGAGCGTTCAAATGAAATAGCCCGGCGGTATAATACAAGGGCCTATGGATCACATCACGACATATTGGGCATGGTAGATGCGGTAAGCCTTGCTGTGCCAACTGAGATGCATTTTGACGTAGCAAAAGATATCCTGTCGGAAGGTGTTCATCTTCTTGTAGAGAAACCGATTACCTATGAACTTGGGCCGGCTGATACGTTGATCAACATTGCCGATGAAAACAACTTGGTCCTCCAGGTAGGGCTTGTTGAGCGTTTCAATCCGGCCGTGGTCAAGATGC
>CAZENC010000118.1:0-8708 GCA_964513115.1 uncultured Desulfobacteraceae bacterium
CTTATGGAAAAGCTTCAGCAGGAGCGTATTATGTGCTGTATCGCGGCTGTGGCCGGCGCGGAATACATGCTGGAAGTCACCATTGATTACTGTAAAGAGCATACAGAGTCCGGCAAACCCATATCCCGTTCCCAGACTGCCCAGTTCAAGATCGTGGAAATGGCTACAGAGGTCAAATTGGGCAGGACCTTTTTAGACAAGCTGATTGCAGACCACATGGAGGGAAAGAACATTGTAGTGGAAGCCTCAATGGCAAAGTACTGGACCACGGAGATGGCTATCAGGATGGCGGACATGTGCATGGATTTCCATGGAGAGTACGGATGCATTGAGGAATATCCAATTGCCCGGGCATGGAGAGATGTTCGGGTCATGTCCATCTTCGCCGGAACAAATGAGATCATGAAAGGCATTGCGGCCAAATTTATGGGACTGTGAAAGGATTGGTGATTGGCGATTGGCGATTGATGATTGGCGATCGTCATAAATCTTTTCAAGTCTTCAATCAACAATCAACAACTATCAATGCCTTATGTCCTACGATGACAAGCCATGGCTCAAATCTTACGATGAGGAGATCACTCCGGAGGTCATGATCCCTGATATCAGTTTAGTGGATCGCTTTGATGAGGTCCTGGAACTTTTTTCCCAAAGACCGGCGATTCATTTTTTTGGCCTGACCGTAACATATGAAATACTTATGAGTCATGCCAACCGCTTTGCCTGGATGTTAATCGAAACCGGGTGCAAGCCCGGTGACGTAGTTGCAATCAATCTACCCAATCTGCCCCAGTATCTCATAGCGCAGGTTGGGGCATTAAAGGCCGGATGCGCTACCTCGGGCCTGTCCCCGCTTCTCACTCCCAATGAGATGGCCTACCAGTTAAACGACTGCAAAGCAAAGGCCCTGGTTACCCTTGATGCCATATTTGAGCATCGCCTTTTGGGAATCAGCGATAACCTGCCCCATCTGAAACTGGTAATTGCCACCGGCATCCTTGAGTTCCTTCCTAAGAGCAAGCAGCTTTTGGCAAAGATGTTTAAAAAGGTTCCCACTGGTAAGTTAAGTCTCATGCCGGGAAAGAAGATCATACCCTTTATGGATATAGTTGCACGTTACCCGGATGATCCCCCCGGTGTGAAAATAGATCCCGAATACAATTGCCTGGTCCAATACACGGGAGGGACTACGGGGCTTCCAAAGGGGACGTTGCTAACCCACAGGAATATTATTGCAAACGTGACGCAGGTATATGAGTGGATTGAGCCGGAAATGGGAAAAGAGGTGGGCCTGTCCGGTTTTGCCTTTTTCCACCTGGCAGGACTTATGCTGGGTCTTCTTGGCATTGCGGCGGGCGGCGCTCAGGTACTAATTCCTGATCCAAGAAATACGAAGCACATCATTAGGGAGATGGGTCGATGCCGCCCAACCATATTAATCAATGTACCGTCTCTATATATGATGCTTTTAGATGAGCCCGGATTCAGGAAACTGGACTTTTCCAATCTGAAGTTTTGCATTTCCGGTGCAGCGCCGTTTCCGACGGATGTCATCAGGGAACTGGAGGAGGTAATTGGCCGAAACAAGGTAATAGAAGTCTACGGTATGACAGAGACCAGCCCAATCGTAACGATGAACCCCAGGAAAGGCAAGAAAAAGGTCGGTACGGTGGGCCTTCCTGTTCAGAGCACCATGGTTAAGCTTGTGGACATTGAGACGGGATCGAACGAGGTCCCTGTTGGTGAGGAAGGAGAACTTATTGTCCAAGGTCCTCAGGTTATGAACGGCTATCTGAACAGGCCGGATGAAAATAATTTTGCCATACGGGAGACTAACGGCGGGCGGTGGCTCTATACGGGCGATGTGGCCCGTATGGATGAGGATGGATATTTCACAATTGTGGACCGGACCAAGGATATGGTCATTGTAGGAGGGTTCAAGGTCTTTTCCCGCGAGGTTGAGGAAAAGCTCCACGAACATCCTGCTATTGATCTCTGCGCCATTATTGGTGTGCCAAATCCGAAAAGGCCCGGCAGCGAACTGGTCAAGCTGTTTGTCAAGAAAGGCAATGCCTATAAAGAAAGAAAGGAGGAGGATATCAGAGAAGACATCCTTGCGTTTGCCAGAGAGAACCTGTCTCCTTACAAGGTTCCCAAGATTATCCGGTTCATGGAGGAGATGCCACTTACAGTCGTGGGCAAGGTGGATAAGAAGTCTTTAAGACGGGAAAGCTGAAAAGGAGGGATAAAATGGGAAAAAAGAATCTGGTTGTTATGCTGATTTGTGTCGTGTTTTTAAGTACAGCCGTAATTGCTATTGCACGGGCAGAGAGGGGAGTCACTGATACTGAGATTCGCATCGGGCAGTGGGGGCCCCAGACTGGTCCAGCTTCCCTCTGGGGCGCGATTGCCCGCGGGACCGGATGTTATTTTAACATGATAAATGAGGAGGGCGGTATCAACGGCCGAAAAATCACCTATTATCTGAGAGATGACGGCTATATGCCCCCCAAGACCAAGGCCATCGCCAAAGAGCTGGTTGAGGGAAAGGGGGTATTTGCATTTGCCTCCGGTGTTGGAACCGCAACCGGAATGGCCGTAAAGAAATATCTGCATAATAAGAAAGTACCCTGGGTTGGACCGGCGGCCGGGTCTACACACTGGGCTTATCCACCAACAAAATACCTCTTTAGCGATTACCCGCTCTATTGTGATGAAGTAGCTATTCTGATCGACTATGCAGTAAAGAAGCTGGGTAAAAAGAGAGTCGCCTTTATATACCAGAACGACGATTTCGGTAAAGAGGGCCTTTATGGGGTAGAGGTTGCACTTGAGAAATATGGCATGAAACTGGTTTCAGCGGCATCGGTAGAGCTTATGGATACGGACCTGAGTTCCCACTGCGTGAAGCTCAAGGCGGCAAAACCCGATTGTGTACTCATGTGGTTGCTTCCCAAACATGGGGCCATAATACTCAGCACCGCGGCAAAAATGGGTTTCAATACCCAGTGGATGACGTCAAGCGTCTTGAGTGATAGCCCTATCATGTACAAGATCAGCAAGGGCCTTTTCAAAGATGTTATCTTCACCACCTTTGCCGAACTTCCAGACTCCCGGCACCCTCTAATGATAAAATACAAACGGGCCCGTGATAGATTCGCCCCGAAGGACCGATGGGGGATCTTTTTCTATGCGGGATTCGGTTTTGTTGAACCCATGGTGGAAGGATTGAAAAGATGCGGACGTGATCTGACCGTGGACAATTTTATTAGGGCCATGGAGTCAATTAAGGATTTTAAAGGAGTAGGACCAAAAATTACTTTTGGCCCGAATAAAAGACAAGGGTCACGATCCGAGTTTTTGGCAAAATGTGTGGAAGGGGGTAAGACCGTACGTATTTCCGATTGGAAAACCTCTGATATTGATGTGCAGGAAGTGATTAAGAGACTCAGAAGATGAAGTCCGGCCATTTCCGACCCGTACCTGAACCGGAATTTTGGAAGGAATTTCACCATTGCACGCAACCTCTTATATGAGATGCTAAATTCAACGCGCCTTGCGCCTTACACCGAATGGTTCCACCGGGCCTCGGCAATACTTACATCTATCAGGATAGAACTCCAAATTCATTTTCCGGAAACGTATATAGCGTTGATATGCAGAATTTTTTCTGCTTAATACAATACGTTATGCTGCGAAGAAAAATCGCGGTTGACATATCATATATGGTATATATATAATATAATATGTGGCGGATTGAAGAGCACCGTAGAATAGATAAACAAATCACATCAGTTCCAAATGAGGTCCTTAAGCGATACGAAAAATGGAAAGATATCGCTTCAATCTC
This sequence comes from uncultured Desulfobacteraceae bacterium, assembly GCA_964513115.1. GTDB lineage: Bacteria > Desulfobacterota > DSM-4660 > Desulfatiglandales > Desulfatiglandaceae > JAFDHL01. The sequence goes on from CAZENC010000118.1 coordinate 3,851, forward strand.
AGGTCTCCCAGGGCTGAGACTGATCATAGGATTTCACGATGAAACCTTATCCGGCAAATGGAAGAATTACCGCTCCTCTCGCCTAGGTGTTCAGTGGCGAGTAATTTACCGGGTTATTCCCGAAGAGATGCTTTTTCAGGTGGCATCTGTAACCGCTCATGACTATCGGAGGTCATAAATGAAAGAATATCACCCTGCAAAGAAAAGAGTCGTGGTTTCGGTTGGGGAATCTGTACGCATCATTCGCGAGTTGCAGGAGTTGAGCCAGAATCAACTGTCGCAGCTTACAGGTATTCCTCAGGCAACCATTTCGGCGATAGAAAATAACCGCGTCCAGATAGGGGTTGAGCGAGCGAAAGTTTTAGCTCGAGCCCTAAAAGTACATCCGGGAGTTCTCGTCTTTCCCGGTTGGGAACTTCCTAATGAAGTCGCAGCGTAACCTTGGTCGTTCAGCCGACAGCTAAACGCTGCGCCTGAACAGCTCATTATACTATTTTCTGGATTGGCTATTGTTCATAATTTTGAAAAATATATCCGAATGATAATTAAGGCTCCACGAAAAAAAGGAATTAATAATGAAAAGCTTAATCTTGTATGATTCAATTGGAGGAAATACTGAGAAGGTCGCTCAACGGATTTATGATACGCTTAAAGGTGCAACCAGTGAGGTTCGTTTAATAAAATTCACATCTAAGATTGATGTAGATTTTCTCGAATACGATCTGATTTTTTTAGGCTCACCTGTCATCGATTGGCTGCCTACAAAAAGGATGATGGATTATATAAAGGAGAAACTCCGATCCTATAATGGTCAAGGAAAAATCATACCGTCATCACCCTTATTGTCAGGAAAGTATGGCATATGTTTTTGTACATATGCCGGGCCACATATCGGTAAAAACGAGGCGATTCCCATGACCATGTGGCTGCGCTCATTTTTGGAGCATATAGGGTATTCGGTTCTGGATCAATGGCATATCGTCGGTCAATTCCACAAAGAAACGGATATGAATACCAAAGGGCGTCTGGGGAATATTTTGGGTCGCCCGAACGATAAAGATCTAATTGATGTCGAAAACCTGACCAAAGGGGTTGTTGGAGCCTTGGCTGGGTTGATGGCTGGTGACAAGAGCTGAATTGAAAGATTTCGGACAACAGTGAAGCTCCCCGCGCTTCCGCGCGGGGCTTTCTGCGAAGGCGGGTAAAAAAGTATGACCTTGCTGCTGCAAGGGATGGTGCACGTCCCCTATGAAAATTGACAGGATCTGCCGAAGACTGGCTCCCACTGCACAAAGGGTCGAGGCTCCGTCTACTCAACGCTACCGTTGGGTGTGAAAAATAATCACTTGACATGATATCATAATGTAGTATCATATATTTGATGAATAAAACACAACGGCAAACCCTCAATCGGATACTTGAAAAACCTGAGCGTTCAGATATCCCCTGGTCTAATATCGAATCTTTATTTATTGCTCTTGGCGCTGAAATTTCAGAAGGAAGAGGTTCACGTGTTAGAGTTGCCCTGAAAGATGTTAAAGCCGTTTTTCATCGACCTCACCCTAAACGAATTACAGAAAAGGGTGCTGTGAAATCAGTAAGAAGATTTTTGAAGGAAGCGGGAGTGTTACCATGATGGAATATAAAGGATATTTTGGGAAAGTTGAATTTGATGACGAGGCAAATATATTTTATGGCGAAGTCATTAATTTGCGTGATGTAGTAACTTTTCAAGGTGAAACAGTTAAGGAATTACGTAAAGCTTTTCGTGAATCTGTTGACGATTATCTTGAATTTTGTGCCGGTCGTGGTGAGGATCCTGAAAAGCCATATTCGGGTAAGTTCGTAGTACGTGTTGACCCTGAACTCCACAAAACTATCTCTATCCAAGCAAGAAAAAATGGGAAAAGTCTCAACGCATGGGTTCATGACACTTTAGCAAAAATTGTAAAAGACACCACCCAACAAGCAAATTGAGCAGGCGGCTTATTCCAAAGAGTTAATCGATTTCAGACTTTTGTATCCATTATTTATTGTTAAATCATTTACGATCTTAATAATCGCCGCTGTTCATCTGCCCGTTAGCGTATACCACACCAAACAGACAGGAGCAAAGTAGAGGATATTATGAAATTGCGAAAAGTAAATGTGGATGGGCTTGCCCGGTTTCCGGCGTTCAGCCATGCGGTAGTTGCAGGTGACTTCATCTATGTTTCCGGCACATTGGGTGTGAAACCAAACTCGACGGATCTTGTCGAGGGAGGCACTGGGCCGGAAACCACTCAGACACTCCGGAACATTGAGGCCATTCTGAACGAGTGTGATGCGTCGCTGGATGATGTGGTAAAGGTCGATGTTTTTCTCGCAGATATGAGCATGTTCTCAGAAATGAACGAAGCCTATCTTGGAGTTATGGGTTCTGATCCCCCGGCACGGATCACGGTGGGCAGAGTGGAATTGGCGCTTGGAGCTGCCGTCGAGATCGACTGTATTGCTTACAAGTCACGGAAGGAGTGATAGAAATCTCAAAATTAAGAATCAGGAGTAATAGAAAAGCATAATGGAAAATTACAACATCTTAATAACTAATGACGATGGTATTGAATCGCCAGGTCTTCGGGCAGCCGTAGAATCAGTATTAAATATTGGAACTGTTACAGTAGTTGCTCCAAGTCATCAGCAAACCGGCACCGGGCGTGGATTGATCGGAGATAGGCAATCAAGTCTGAAACGGATTGATTATCAAGTTAATGGTTCTGCGATTCGAGCTTATCATTGTGATTGCTCTCCTGCACTAATTGTTAGCCATAGCTTAAAAACTATTTTCAAAGAAAACAAACTTGATTTATTAGTTTCTGGAATTAATTATGGCGAAAATCTTGGAATTAATATTACACACTCAGGCACTATAGGCGCAGCGTTAGAAGCGTCAAGTTATGGTATACCCAGTATAGCTATATCAAAACAAACTGACATTGATTCGCATCACAAATATACAGATCAAGACTGGACAGCAGCAGTATATTTCTTGAATCGGTTTGCCATGACTTTATTGAAAGGGAAATTACATGCCGATGTTAATGTGTTAAAAATAGACGTCCCTAGTGATGCAACTCCTTTAACCAAATGGAAAATTACAAAGTTGGCAAAGGTGGGTTATTACTCAAGAATCATCGAAAACGCGACTGCACACAGCAAAATATGCGATGGAAAAACAATTATAAACATTGATAAAGAGAATCTTGACCCTAAAACAGATATTTATGCCTTTGCAATTGACAATCTTGTTTCCATTACACCATTAAGCGTTGATTTGACTTCGCGTATCAAAGCATCTGACCTTCAAGGGCTGCTTGGTGAAAAACACAATATTATAATTAATTCTAACCAAGTAAATTCAGCGGACGTAAAAAACCGCACCGCTGATTAAATCGTTCGAAGTCAGCAAAGGAGATTATAAACAGACATGCCAATTCCTGGACCCTTGTTATTAACAGTAAGACCGAGGTCAGGATGGCGAAAATGGTATTCAGCGGTGATAAGGGAAATAGTTAATAGTTTTATCCTCTTACTTTACATGGGGGACTAAATGCAGGACATAAGCAAGGTAGCTATCCTCGGTGCAGGGGCGATGGGTGCATTTTTCGCCAGCAAGTTTTTTGACGGTGGTGATATTTCCACCTCCCTGGTCGCCGGGGGTCAACGTTATGATCGGATAAGGAGCCAGGGGTTATTAGTCAATGGAAAAAAGTATTCTATTCCGGTCACCCATCCCGATGAAATTACTCAACCCGCTGATCTCATTATCGTAGCTTTGAAAAATCATCATCTTCCAGGTGCGGTTAATGATTTGAAAAATCTTGTGGGAGAGCAGACAACGATTATATCTATAATGAATGGACTTGATAGTGAAGAATTCATCGGCTCCGTCTATGGTATGGAAAAGATGCTTTATACAATTTCCGTTGCCATAGATGCTGTTCGTGAAGGGAATCAGATTACATATACAAATCCCGGAAAACACTATTTTGGCGAGAAAATTAATACCCATATCAGCCAAAAGATTCGGCGTGTGCAGGCCGCATTCGACCGGGCAAAAATTGCTTACGAAATGCCTGTCGATATGATTCGAATGATATGGTGGAAATTCATGGTCAACGTCGGGATGAACCAGGCATCGGCTGTGATGCAAGCGCCATATGGGGTCTTTCAATCATCGCAGCATGCTCAGGAGCTTATGGAAGCTCTAATGCAGGAGGTGGTCGTATTGGCCAAGGCTGCCGGGATTGATCTGGTAGAAAAAGATATTGATGATTGGTACGGTTTCCTCAACACACTGTCTCCTCAGGGTAAAACCTCAATGTTGCAGGATATTGAGGCCGGGCGCAAGACAGAGGTAGAGATTTTTGCCGGAAAAGTGGCTGAATTAGGCAAAACTCACGGTATTCCTACTCCGGTGAACGAAACCTTACTGCATATTATTCGCGTACTGGAGGTTATCAATGATAGTGTCGTGTCCCAAAAGTAAATTAGAAAAATCAATCACGCTGTCTGATCGTTTTTTTTCTTTAAAATGACAAATTCTAAGCACGAAATACGAAATCCGAAACAATAGAAATTCAAATCTCCAATTTTCTAAACATGTTCTGAATTTTGGTCATTTGAAAATTAGGATTTTTTTCGAATTTAGATATTCGAAATTCGGATTTTAAACGCACTTTTTCGAGACATAAAACTTTGCTAAATTACTTAACTTATTTCTGGGACGCAATACTAGAAAGTCCTGATTAAACCCTTTCTTTGAATTCCTCACCCAGCAGACCTTCCGGACGGACAAGCAGCACCAGGATAATAATCA
>CAZENC010000119.1:0-8533 GCA_964513115.1 uncultured Desulfobacteraceae bacterium
TCGGTGCTGTCCCTGCCGCCCTGCTCGCCCTGATCGTGGACTTTTCCATAGGGGCCTTTGAGTGGGGGCTCAGGCCCGAAAGAAAAAGGGTGAAAAAGGGATCGGTTAAGGCCCTGATGAGGCCAATGTCACTCTTGATGCCGGTTTTTCTTATCCTGGCAGGTATTATCGCCTACAGTACAGGTCCTTCCATGGGATTCCGATCAGGGTCGACTTCAGGGATCAAAGAGAAAAATATAAGGATCGGGACAAAGAACTTTACGGAGCAGCTCATCCTTGGTGAGATCATGGCCCAGCTCATAGAGGCTAAGACCGATTTAGTTGTGGAGCGCCGTTTCAACCTCGGGGGCACAATGATCTGTCATGGGGCCCTTGTTAATGGAGAGATTGATATCTACCCTGAATACACGGGGACCGCACTTACGGCCATCCTGAAACAAAAGGTCATATCAGACCCGGAAAAGGCATTTAGAATCGTGTCAGCAGCTTATCGCGAGCGCTTCGACCTTAGGTGGCTCAAACCATTAGGATTTAATAATACTTACAGTATCACGATCCGTGAGACGGATGCCCGGCGACAGGGATGGTCCAGCATATCTGATCTGGGCAAGGATGCTTCCGGGCTTAGGGCAGGGTTTACAGCCGAATTTTCCGAAAGGCCTGACGGTTATCCGGGGCTTATTCAAAAATACGGCTTAATGTTCGGGGAAGTCAGGGATCTTGACCCTTCTTTTATGTATGAGGCCCTTTCCAAAGGCGAAGTGGATGTGATCTGCGCCTTTGCCACGGACGGCCGTATAGCAGCATATAATTTGAAACAACTTAACGACGACCGGAATTTTTTCCCACCATATCATGCGGCCCCTGTCATAAGAGAAGAGATATTGGAAAAGCATCCGGAAGTTGGTGACGTCCTGTCTATTCTTGAAGGACTCATTGATAATGACACGATGCAGCGACTAAATTTTGAGGTGGATGGAAAAAAGCGCAGCCCTGTTGACGTAGTAACGGAATGGTGTCAGGGCCTTAATCTTTAGGCAGGCTGTCAATGGCTGACCCCGAGTCTTCATATATGATCCCTGTTTATTCCAGGACATAGATGTTCTTTTTAATACACATATCCTTGAGTATCTTTGGCCACACAGTGGCGCTGATCTCTCCAATATGCGCCTTTTTGAGTAAAAGCATGAATGTGCGGGACTGCCCGATGCCGCCACCAATGCTGAGCGGGATCTCGTTATTCAAGATTGCCTGGTGGTAAGGAAACTCGAGGAAATCAAGCTGGCCGGTAATATCTAATTGTGTCTTGAGCGTGTTGGCATTAACTCGGATACCCATGGATGTCAGTTCGTGCCGGCGCTTTGTCACCGGGTTCCAGACAAGGATATCACCATTAAGGCCATGCATAGGTCTGCCGTCCTTGGATGTTGTCTCTGTGACCCAGTCATCGTAGTCTGCCGCCCTCATTTCGTGCGGGTATCCATCCCTGAGTGTCCAGCCGATCCCATAAATGAAAATTGCGGGGTACTCTTTTAAAATTTCTGTCTCGCGCTGCTGTCGCGGCAGTTCAGTATACCTGTCAAGAATGTCTTCGGCATGTATGAATGTGAGTTTTTCAGGCAGATTGGGATATTTGTCCGTCTTTAACCGGGGAAACAGCTCCTGGACTCGGGTTTCGGCACCCTTGAGGACTTTCCATATTTTTTTTACCACTTCTGTTAGGTACTGTAGATTCCGCTGCTCTTCCGTTACGACCAACTCCCAGTCCCACTGGTCCACATAGGCGCTGTGATCATGGTCAAGGAAGTAGTCCTTGCGCACAGCGCGCATGTCCGTGATCAGACCTTCCCCAAGGTTCATGCCGAATTGCTTTAAAGCGACACGCTTCCACTTGGTTGCAGCCTGAACGATCTGGGCATCGATTGGGTTTTTATCATGGTCATTTGAAATATGGAACTGTATCGGGGTCCGTGAGCCATCGCGGTCCAGGAGATCGTTCACTCCGCTCTCAACGTCCACGATCAAAGGAACTGTAACTCGAATAAGATTGAGTTCCTTGCACAGATTGTCCTCGACGTAGTCTTTTGCTGCAAAGATGGCATTCTGCGTTTCCCGTGGGGACAGCAGAGAGCTGTAATCCTGTGGCAGGATTTTCTCAAGTTCGGCATAGTCTCCAATGCCAGGCCCGGCTAAGTCTGCTTTCTTGTCAGTCAATGTATTCTCTCCTAAAATAGTCTATTCCGTTAAGGTCATGATTTTATGCATCTCTGGCTACATATTCAATAACCGAGCTTTGTTCCTGATTCTTTTTGCATATAATGAGATGCAGGGCACAAAGTGCATCTATGCGCGCTTGGCTGGGAAGGATTTTATATGTCACAAATATACAGAAAAGAAAAGAATAATTTCATAGTTGTCCCACTTTGTCTCTGTTGAGTGAAACTTCAGAATTCTGTCCAAGCTTAGAAAATCACGTGACTCAGGAAACGGTTGGTAATAGGTAAGCGCCGGTCCTTGCCAAATGCCTTGGGGGTTATTTTTACGCCTGGCGGAGCCTGGCGTCTCTTGTATTCATTCAGGTTAACCATTCGGACAACATCACGCACCATCTCGGGATCAAACCCTTCATTGATGATTTCATCGGGAGCTTTGTCTTCCTCCACGTAGGATTCTAAAATGGCATCGAGCTTGGAATAGGGCGGCAGGGAATCTTCATCTTTTTGATCAGGCCGCAATTCTGCCGAGGGTGGTCTTTTGATAGTACTTTCAGGAATAACTTCCCCGTCCCACGATGCGTTAATATATTCTGACAATTCAAAAACCAGGGTCTTTGGGATATCTTTTATTACCGCAAATCCGCCGGCCATGTCTCCGTAAAGCGTGCAATATCCCACGGCAGTCTCGCTTTTATTTCCAGTATTCAGTACCAGCCAGCCAAATTGGTTGGAGAGGGCCATGAGTATATTTCCGCGGATGCGTGCCTGAATGTTCTCGTGGGTGATGCCATGCTTTTTGTCCTGAAAAATAGATTCCATTGCCTCAAGGTAGGATTTATAAATATCCTGTAGAGGTATTTTGATAAGTTGAATGCCCAAATTGCTTGCGAGCAACTCTGCATCAGAAAGAGTTTGATTTGAGGTGTATTGGGAGGGCATAGTCACGCCGACAACGTGATCTGATCCCAGTGCACCTACCGCAATGGCTGCCGTTAGTGCAGAATCAATGCCACCGCTCAACCCGATCACAACCTTACTGAACCCGTTTTTCCTTACATAGTCCCTGGTCCCCAAAATCAGTGCCTGATAGATCTCATCAAGTCTGCCGTATTCATCAGTCACTGTTCCTGGAAATTCCTTTTTTTGATGCGAGGGGTGTGAATCAAGAGAGATGAAAACCTTATCGGAGGCGCCTGCTTCGGGCTTATTGATATGCTTTTCATCAGGATCAATTTTTATGTCGGTAATCAGAAGTTCCTCCTGAAAGCGTTTTGCACGGGCAATGAGACCGCCGTCAGGTCCCATTACGAAACTGCCTCCGTCAAAAACAAGTTCGTCCTGTCCGCCCACAAGATTATTGAAACACACGATAGCATCGGCCTTTTGAGCGAAACGATGCACGGTTTTCTGTCGCGTTTCCAATTTCCCCGCATGGAATGGAGATGCCGAAATGTTCAATACAATATTCATATCCCTGTCTTGAACCAGTTTCTCAACAGCACCTCCTTCGATCCATACATCCTCACAGACGGTTATGGTAAAAACAACCTGGTTCATCTCAAAGAGGACCAAAGACGACCCCTCTTTAAAATAGCGTTTTTCGTCAAAAACGCCGTAGTTGGGAAGTTCAATCTTGTGATAGGTTCCCACCAGATTTTGGTGTTGCAGGATAGCCGCCGCGCTGTAGACATTTCCTTCGCAAAAATCCGCATAACCGGCGACAACAACGATGTTTTTTACATGCTGTTTGAGGTGTTCAATGGCCCCGAGATTGTCATCCAAGAAATCGCGCTTTAAAAGAAGGTCTTCGGGGGGATAGCCGCACACGGTTAACTCCGGAAAGGTAACAATATCGCTTCCCTGAGTCCGGGCCATATCAATGAAACTAATTATTTTTTTCAAATTACCTGAGAAATCGCCGACAGTCGTGTTGATCTGTGCTTGAGCGATTCTGATAAGAGCCATTTGATAATCCTCCTAGTAGGCTGATGGAAAACCCCCATCTACTGCGTTATCCTCATCCCTCGTCACTGCGGCGTACTTCTATGTACGCCTTCCACCCTCCGTAGCAAGGCTACTGCGGAGGACGGGCACTCCTCGGGATTTCAGATGCCTTGTATCTGGAGATTTTCCATCAGCCTCCAATAGAACCTGTTGGCCGATAGTCTCCTCGGCAGTTTTGTATCAGGGGTCACAATGGTGGAGTAAATTGTATCACATTCTCTTCTTTTTTAGGACCTTAATCCGCCATCCACCCATATTTGCATGGCATTAATCTCCTACAAGCACACGCCCTTGGAATATCCTTTTTCAGCAATTACTTGGAAATGGTAGGAACTCTTTAGAGGGTACGAGTGTTTATCCTTGTTTCAATTGATGAAGCAGGGCCTTTTTGATCTCCATTATCTGTTCCTTGTCTTCAACCTTCTGTCCTTCAAAATCACGGACGTAAAACACGTCGGCAACCTGGTCCGCTTTGGTGGCAATTTTGGCAATTCTTATGTCCAGCCGGAGGTTATAGAGTGTATTGGTTATCGTGTATAGAAGCCCGACACGGTCGTCGGTGAATATTTCAACCACAGTAAAGAAATCAGAGGCCCTGTTATCCACCGTGACCTTCGAGGGACGGGGGGGCTTTTTTTTCTCTGAGAGAATCGAGGGCGCGCGCCTTTTGCTCAGGCGATATTCCAGAGAAAGCTTTCCCGTAAAAACGTGTCTTAAATCTCTTCTTGCATTATTCCAGACCTTGTCCGGATTGATAGGGTCAAGCGGTTCGGTCACCTTAAAGATATCCACGGCAGTACCGTCACGCCAGGTGTAGATATCAGCAGATAAAATATTGATATCGTTAAGGGCCAAAACTCCGGCGATGTCCGAAAACAGGCCGGGCCGGTCTTTTGCCAAAAATGTGATTTCCCAACAGCCCTCCGAGTCGTCCTGCCTGGCCCCAAGCATAAAGGCGGCGGTTTCATGATTTATTAAGCGTTCTTTTAGGCGTTGATGCATTGAAAGGTGATCCGGGATGTTATGAGGGTTGGTGTTCAGCATATACCGAGGAGACATGACTTCCAAAGATTTGTCCATATCGAAATGACCTGTTCGGTCAGCCATCAAACGCCGTATTTCTGACCTTGTCTCTTTAACCTTCACCATAGCATGCGGTGTGGCCAGTTCTTTTTTTTCAAGGATGTGGAGGATTTTGAAAAAGAGTTCCTGTACCAGGTTGGCTATCCACTCATTCCAGGCCCTTGGGCCTGTAGCCTTTGAGTCTGCCCAAGTCAACAAGTAAAGCATCTTCAGACGTTCCACATCTCCTATAGTACGCGCACATTGAACAACCACCTTTTCATCATTCAGATCCCTTCTCGTGGCAGTTTCCGCTAAAAGGAGATGATTGCGCACAAGAAAGAGGATATCTTCGGCTTTACTGTTGCTATAATGAAACCGCTTGAGGATATTCTGTGTAATGGTAACGCCCTTCTCGGCATGTTCATGACCGATTTTCCCAATATCATGAAAAAGGGCTGCCAGTAAAAGCGGTTCAGGATTTTGCAGATCGGAAAACATGTCCAGCAGCAACATCTCTTTCTGGCTTGGTATATTATTGAGATATTTGACTGTTTCTATAGAATGTCTTCCGACGGGAAATACATGGTAGGCATCAAATTGCACCAGGTCACGGATCCGGCCAAATTCAGGGATAAATGCCCCCAGAAATCCGGTCTCCAACATTTGATCAAGAGTTTTAGTGGCATTTTTTCCGCTCATGATTTTTAAGAGACTTTGGACAGCCCTGTTCGTTTCTCTGAATGTATCATCAACCAAATAGAGGAATTCCCGGATCAGTCTCGTTGCTTCCAGGGAAAGGGGACAATTCAGAGTGGAACTCTGTACAAAAATGTCCATCAATAGTAGAGGATCTGAAAGGATGACTTTTGCCGAATCAAAACAGATCTCTCCTTGATGAACCACCAGTCCAGCAGGAATATCCCCGGCAGGGAAATTTTTCCTGGTGGCAAGCTTTTTTAGATGGAGACTGTTTGCAAAGGAGCGATGAAGAGACTTTATGGACGCCATGCAGGCATGGAGTCTGCCCATGAATTGCTCAACACCCAAGATGTTTTCTTGGTCTTTGTAGCCCAATTTTTTGGCTATTGTCTCCTGAAACTCAAAGCTCAGCCGATCATTTTTTCTGCCTGACAGATGATGCAGGTAATTCCTGACAAGCCAGATGAAATCCAGGTCGTCTCTCAGTTGCCGGTATTCATTATGGGAGAATTTGCCCAGATACTCCAGATCTCTGGGAACCGTAAAGTCCAAGAATGCCTTGGCGAGCCAAAGAATATGGTGGTAATTTCTCAGACCTCCAATCCCCTCCTTAAGATGAGGTTCAAGGAGGTGGCTGGCATCTCCGAATTTGTCCAAGCGGATTTTATCCCTGTCTTCCAGCCACCTGGAAAAGCGATTCGTTTTTCTACTGATAACCTTTTGTTTAAGGTCTTCAATTAGGGACAGAAATAGTGGAGAATCCCCGCACAGAAAACGGGCATCCATTACGGAAGTAAGGACCTCGAAGTCTTCCTTTGAGAGGGTCAAACAATCCTTAATAGTGCGGATGCCGTATCCCAGGTCAAGACCGAGATCCCAAAGTGGTAAAAAGATATCATCTGAAAGTTCTTTAGCCTGCGCAGGTATCTTTGAGCCAAACAGGATAATTATGTCAATATCCGAATGAAGGCAAAGCTCACTCCGCCCATAACCCCCTACCGCAACAAAGGCGAAAGACCGTTTTTTCCTGAACAACCTGCGTCCCGTATTACTTTCCTGAAGGCTTCTTCGGAAATACTGGTCGATGATCTCCGTATATTTTTCCTGAAAATTTTCGCGAACCGAGCCATCTAAGAAGTGCGATAGGAGATTCTCCCTGGATTCTTTTAATTCCTTTAAAGGAGATGTCATCTTAGGTCTGCCTATATGCGCCTGATCGTGCGTAGAGCTTAGAGCGTGGCGCATAGCCGGAAAAGGTAGACTTGCGTCCCCCGTAGTCTCTAATTTTATGCATTCATCCCTAAGCCTATTATCGCTCCTATATGGCATCTTTGCCTGTCTCGCCCGTCCGGATACGTAACACTTCTTCAACAGGGACAAGAAAGATCTTGCCGTCTCCAATTTCACCTGTGTGGGCCTTTTCCCGGATAACTTTCACGGCTTCCGCAACAAGATCAGACTCCATGACTACCTCTATCTTGATCTTGGAGACAAAATCCACCTGATATTCGGCCCCGCGATAAACTTCTTTGTGGCCCCGCTGACGGCCGAACCCCTTTACTTCAGTGACGGTGAGACCTTTGACCCCGATACTTGAAAGGCCATCCTTCACATCATCCAGTTTAAAGGGCTTGATGATTGCTTCTACCTTTTTCATGATTTAGCTCCTTCTCATTTTTTCTAAAAAGTATAACCAGCCTCATTATGGAGACTTACATCCATCCCCTTCACCTCATCTTCTTCTGTGATCCTTAAACCGATGGTAATGTCAACAATCTTGAGTATAATAAGGGTCATTACAAAAGCAAAGATCATTGTCGAAATTACGGAGACAAACTGAATCCAGAGCTGTCCGGGATTGCCGAAAAAAAGGCCATTCGCGCCATCAGGGTTGATAAGGGTAGTGGCAAATAGACCCGTGGCAAGGGCACCCCAAATACCGCCAAGACCGTGGATGGCCACCACGTCAAGGGAATCGTCATAGGCCAATCTGGATTTCAACAACACACCGCCGTAACAGATTGCACCGCCCAGACCTCCGATAATGATAGCCGATATCGGCCCAACAAATCCCGAGCCTGGTGTAATGGCCACCAGGCCTGCTACTGCACCACTGGCTGCTCCCAGGGTAGTTGGTTTTCCTGTATGGATCCATTCAAGAAACGTCCATGATAGGGCGGCAACAGCAGAGGCTATGTGGGTGACCACAAAGGCATTGGCCGCAAGTCCATTACTTGCAAGCGCGCTCCCGGCATTAAAACCGAACCAACCAAACCACAAAAGGGCTGCCCCGGTGATTGTCATGGGTAGGTTATGTGGTATATAGGCAGTGCTCCCATAACCGAGGCGTTTGCCGATGATTAGAGCTGCGGCCAGAGCGGAAGTACCGGAACTGATGTGAACGACTGTCCCACCGGCGAAATCCAGAGCGCCCATGCGGCCAATCCATCCTCCTACGCCCCAAACCCAGTGGCAGAGGGGATTATAGACAAAGGTGGCCCACAATAGCGCAAATAGTAGAAAGGCTGTGAATTTCAAACGCTCCGCAA
>CAZENC010000120.1:0-8520 GCA_964513115.1 uncultured Desulfobacteraceae bacterium
TACATGCCTTCACACGCGTTTATCTCGCCGCCCATTTTCCTTTTTGTAGTTTAATGGGAGCCGCCCTCGGTTTTTCCATGGCGACTTTGGTTGTAAAAATATTCGAAGCTCCCATTTTATATAGGGACGATGAAAGTAGGTTCATCTAGCTGGATGTCATTGCCAGACACGGATTAATACAGATTTACACTATTTTTATTTTGTTTAGCCCGCCGATTTATTCAACGGGTTTTTCCTTTACTTCCTTGTTATTGTATCATACTTTTTTTCTGAAGTTTGATAGACACAACAAAGGGTTCAGAAATGTCTTCCATTATTAATGACCTTCAAAATCCTGCCTTACTGCCTGATAAGACCAAAAAGGTCTCTGTGGTTCAAACACATATTTCCATTGTCTTTGTGGCGGATGAGTTTGTCTACAAGGTCAAAAAGCCGGTCAATTTCGGTTTCCTGGATTTTACTACCCTCGAAAAAAGAAAATATTACTGCAATCAGGAAATAAGGCTGAACAGAAGGCTGTCCGAAGGCATTTACCTGGATGTATTGCCCGTCAGATCTGATGGAGAGAGATACACTCTGGGAGGAGGTTCAGGTGAAGTCGTGGAGTACGCGGTAAAGATGAAACGGATCCCGGATGAAAAATTGATGAAATCGGTATTTGATAGTGGTGATCTTACAGAAGATCATTTGAAAATGATTGCACAGGCCCTTTCAAGTTTTCACATGGATGCGCTCCGGACTCATGAGATCGATCGATATGGTAAACCGGATGCCTTCAGGGTCAACACGGACGAAAATTTCGAACAGGTTGAGAAATATATAGGTGTAAGTGTTCAGGAAAATGAATTCGATGCGCTAAAGAGATGGACGGACGATTTCTACAGGTCAAACAGGGATCTATTTTTCAAAAGGATTGAACAGGGACGAGTCAGGGATTGCCACGGGGATCTTCACATGGAGCACATCTGTTTTACTGAACCTCTTTCCATAATTGATTGCATTGAATTTAACAACCGTTTTCGTTACAGTGACACGGTTGCCGATATCGCGTTTCTCCTTATGGACCTTGAATATCATGGCGGAAAAGATGGTGCCGCAATCTTGTGGAACTTCTACAAAGAGCTTGCAGGGGAAACGGATAGGAATTCGCTGCTCACTTTTTATAAGGTCTACAGAGCTTTTGTTCGCGGAAAAGTGGACAGTTTCCAGGTGGATGATAATAACATAAGTTCTGACAAGAAGGATGAAGCGGTTAAGAGGGCCAGAAAGTATTTCCAGCTCGCCTATTCGTATATTGGTTAATTAGTTGACTCGTTGAGTTGTTGAGTTGTTACAGATAAACAGTGCATCAAAACTACTCAACCACTCAACTATTTGACGACTTAACCATTTGACCGTTCAACCGAGTCGGAGGCAAAAAAATGAAAGAACCCTTTGTGGACTTCATGACAAGGGAGTTGGACCCAAAAACGGTGCTGATTGCATGCGGGCTTCCTGCTTCTTATAAGACCGAAACAACGGAAGTAATAGCACCCCTTAAAGGCTACAAGATCCTGCGGTCGGATTTGATCCGGCTTGAGGTGCTCAAGAATGAGGACATTTTCGACGAAAAGGTTGCCTCAAACATGAACAAAAGGACCCTCGTCTATGACGAAATGTTCAGGATGGCCGACGAGTTGGCAGGAAAAGGTCAGGGGATTATCCTGGATGCAACTTTTGTAACCCAGGTCCTTAGAAGGCGTGCGGCCGATGTGGCGGCCAGATACAAAATGACACTGGTCATCCAGCAAACAAAGTGCCCAAAAGAAGTTTCTTTGGCGAGGATTGCTAAAAGGTCAAAAGAAAATTACGAGTCAAACGCCCTTACAGAACAGGCATACACAAATAATGTAAAAAAGTTCGAGACAGTTGATCTGAATGACCTGAAGAAGCTTAATCCAGGTCTGAAAATCGTTCATCTGTTGGTTGACACAACGTCTGACCGTACAGAGGAATGGTATGTTACGGACAGGGTCATTCGCTAAAGGTTTCTATAATATGAATAGCACGGTTGGAGGCCTTAAAAAGAGAATATCTGTCGCGAAAAGTGAGTCTCCAGCCGACCTTGTCCTGAAAAAGGGCAGGGTGGTCAATGTATTTACCGGAGATATTCAGAAAAAGGATATAGCAATCTCAGACGGTGTTATTGCGGGGCTTGGCCCTGATTACCACGGAAGGGAAGAAATTGATGCGGAAGGCAAATGGATCGTTCCCGGCCTTATCGACGGGCATCTTCACATAGAGAGCAGCATGCTGGTTCCCTCCAGACTTGCCGCGGCCTTAATGGTTCATGGTACAACGACCATTATCTCAGATCCTCATGAGATAGCAAATGTAATGGGACTTGATGGGATCCGCCTCATGCTGGAAGATAGCCGTTTTATACCGTTCGACATATTTTTCATGGCTCCCTCGTGCGTACCCGCGACCTGCCTGGAAACCGCAGGGGCTAGCCTGAGCGCCTCGGATCTCCTGGAACTTAAAGATGAGCCACTCGTTCTTGGATTGGCGGAAATGATGGACTTTCCGGGTGTCCTTATGGGTGATGAGCAGGTACTCGAAAAAATAGCCTTTTTCAAGGACCGTACCCTGGATGGACATTGCCCTTCGCTTCTGGGTCGCGATCTTCAGGCCTATATATCTACAGGGATCCGTTCGGACCACGAAACGACTGTCATATCGGAAGGCCTTGAAAAGGTAGAAAACGGGATGATGCTTATGATCCGTGAAGGGACATCGGCGAAAAATCTCGAGGAATTGCTCCCGCTGGTTAATAACAGTAATTCCCGTCGTTTCTGTTTTGTTTCCGATGACCTGCATGCGGAAGACATCCGGCAGAGGGGCCACTTGAACTTCGTGCTCAAAAAGGCAGTAGGCCTGGGTCTCGATCCCGTCACGGCAATCCAGATGGTCACACTGAACCCGGCCGAGTACTTCGGCCTGAAAGACAGGGGAGCCGTTGCTCCCGGCTACCGTGCCGACCTTGCGCTGTTTAAGGATTTAAAAGACTTCGAAATTTTTTCAGTGTATAAAGATGGTCGAATGGTCGCCAACAGTGGTGAGTTGATCGGTTTTCCATTAAACAAAACAGCAATGCCCCCCGGTCAACCCAAACCTCTTAATATAGGGCCCCTGACACAGGATAGTTTCCGTATTGCTCATACCGGGGGCAATGCCAGAGTGATTGAACTCATTCCAGGTCAAATCACAACGCGTATGTGTTATGAAAAGGTAAAGTCAGAGGACGGATGGGTTGTACCTGATATCAGGTCGGATATCCTGAAACTCTGTGTTGTGGAAAGACACATGGCCAGCGGCAATGTTGGACTGGGACTGGTCAGGGGTTTCGGGCTAAAACAAGGCGCGCTAGCGTCATCGGTGGCCCATGATTCACATAATGTAATTGTTGTCGGCGTAAGTGATGAGGCAATCTTTGCAGCGGTCAAAATTGTCAGGGATATGGGCGGGGGCCTTGCCGTTGTCCAGGATGACGGGAAGGTTACCGCGCAGGTACCCCTTGGCATAGCCGGACTCATGTCCCGGCAACCCCTGAATACACTTGTAAAACAGTTGCAGACAGTAAAAAAGGCTGCCTCTGACCTTGGAAGTACTCTTGGAGAACCCTTTATGGCGCTCTCATTTCTCGCCCTTCCTGTTATCCCTGAACTGAAGCTGACAGACATGGGACTGGTAGACGTAAATCGGTTTGAGATTGTTCCGTTGTTCCTGGAAAGCTAAGGGGTTCAGTAACTAATAGATTGACAAATGAAGATTGTAGATTGTGAAATGAGCAATATTATAACAGCTTTAGACAGTTAGTTTGGAGGACTTTTCTATGTCAGCCCTATCAGTTGGAATCATATACAAGCACCACCATAAACCGGCAAAATCAGAGGCCGCAAAACTTGAAGAATGGTTCAGGAAAAATGGCATCGAGGTCTTCTTAGAGGAGATGGACGCCAAAGAACCCTTGTTCGGGTGTCAGGAGGAGGCCTCTATTATCCCAAGGTCAGTAGATTGGGTTGTTGTCCTTGGTGGAGACGGGACCCTTTTGGGAGCCGCTCGCAGGGTTGGCCGTTACGGGGTCCCCCTTTTAGGTGTAAACCTTGGAGGGCTGGGATTTCTTACGGGAATTCCGTTTGATCGCATCTATCCTGTAATTGAGATGATGATCGAGGGACGTCTTGAAGTGGAAAGCAGGGTTATGCTTGAAACCAAGGTCTTTAGAAACGACAGCGAGGTCTGCCGCTTTCAGGTCTTGAACGACGTGGTGATAAATAAGAGGACATTAGCAAGAATTATAGACCTTGAAGTTACACTAAACAATGAATTTCTGACAACTTTCAGGGCCGACGGTCTTATCATATCTACTCCCACGGGCTCCACGGCCTATAATTTGTCCGCCGGTGGACCCATACTTTATCCTACCATGGAAACACTGATATTGACGCCTATTTGTCCTTTCACCCTTACAAATCGACCCATTATCATTCCCGATGCAAGTGTAATTGGCGTCCAGATGGGGAAGGAAAGTGAAGAAACGGTTGTTTTGACTTTTGACGGGCAGGTAGGGTTTGATCTCTATTTCGGGGATAGGGTTCTTATCTGCAAGTCGGAAGAAAAGATCAAACTCCTCAAACCCCCTGATCACAGCCACTTCAAGATCCTGAGAACCAAACTGATGTGGGGTGGAGCGACTTACAATAACCATGCAGACCATTAAACGCATCTTCCGCGTGGACAGGAAGGACATCAATTACATAAGATCAACCGTTGAATCTTACAACGGGATGGCTGTGATTAAAACGCTTGATCCCTATGTGGCGTATATTGAAATCCGTATTTCTCCTGGTTGCGAGGAATTGGTTTCTGAGTTGCTGGGTTACTTGACAGAAGAGGAAAAGATTTATCTTACTGAAAAGGATGTGTCTGAAATAACAAAAATGCCTGAAGTGAACTGAAGCTATGGAAAATAATTGATTTTTTCTGGATTCCCGCCTGTGCGGGAATGACGAAATAAGACAAGTGTGTTTTATTTCCACGAAAGTCGAAACCCATTAAGCTTACCGTTTTAAACTTACATTTTTTCTATCTAAATTTTAGGAAGTTTTAGCTCACTTTAAGCTCTTTGGTTCACTTAACTTGGGAATGAATCTGTGTCACATAAGTTCTCTATTATAACCATGGGTTGTCAGATGAACGAGTGCGATTCGGACTATATGGCTCAATCGCTCGCCCATTTAGGCCTTTTACCTGTAAACGATCCAAATGATGCCGATCTTATACTGATCAATACCTGCACTGTCAGAGCAAAGGCCGAACAAAAGGCATTGAGCCAACTTGGCCGTATGTCAATTATTAAACGCAGGAAACCGGAGGTAATACTCGGTGTGGTTGGATGTATGGCCCAACAGCAGGGCACCGAATTGATAAAGAGATTTCCGCAGATTGATCTCATAATGGGACCCAGAGAGCTTGGCAGAATACAGGATGTCCTGAAACGAATTATCTCAGATCGACAAAGAGTGATAGCAATAGACCTAAGAGCTTGTCTTCCTTCATATTTTCCTTTCGGAGGCTACTTCGAGGGAAGAGTCGCGGGTTTTATTTCAATTATGCAGGGGTGTAATAATTTCTGCACTTACTGTATTGTTCCTTACGTCAGGGGTAGAGAAATCTCGCGCTCCCCTGAAGACATAATCTCCGAGGCTAGAAATCTTATCAGGGAAGGCGTAAAAGAGATTACCCTGCTTGGACAGAACGTAAATTCATATAGAGCGGAAGGGCAGAAACGGCCGAACTTCGCTTTCCTGCTTAGGGAAGTTAGCAGGCTGGAGGGTTTGTTAAGGCTGCGTTTTACAACATCACATCCGAAGGATCTATCTGATGAGTTGATTCAATGTTTTGCACATCTCGATAAGCTTTGTCCCCACCTGCATCTTCCTTTTCAGGCAGGCTCAAATTCAGTTCTAAAGCGGATGAAAAGGGGATATACACGCGACCATTATATTGATCTTATAGCCAAACTGAGATCCATGAACCCTGAAATTGCCATAACAAGTGATGTAATGGTAGGTTTTCCCGGAGAATCAGAAAGTGAATTCATGCAGACGCTAGATCTTATTGAGAAAATGCGGTTTGACGCAATTTTTTCCTTTAAATATTCCGACAGAAAAGGTACATTTGCATACGAAATGGGTGAAAAGATAGTGGAAACTGAAAAAGCATCGCGTTTGAGTGCACTTCAGAGTCTTCAAAGACAAATCACCCTGGAAAAAAACAGGGCCCTCGAGGGCAAACAGCTGGAGGTGCTGGTAGAAGGCAGAAGTAAAAAGGGAGGACAGTTGACGGGCCGCACTGGAACAAACAAGGTTGTTAATTTTGATAGTGATTTCAACCATATCGGCTCATTAGTTAAATTACAGATTAAAGATGGTTTTCAAAATTCCCTTCAGGGCGAAATAATCCTGTTTAATAATTAAAAACCCCTGGGAATGCAAATACAAGACCATACGAAAGGAATTTTCCTTTTATGGAAAAAATAGAAGAACACATTGATTACAGCGAAGAACCGATACTTGTGGTTGATGACGAAGATGCTATCAGAGGCCCTATTGTGGAAATGCTAATCCACCTTGGTTTTCCGGCAGATTCTGCAGATAACGGGAAGGATGCCCTCCAGAAACTGAAAAAGGAGTCTTATGCATTTTTGGTGACAGATATAAAGATGCCTGAAATGGATGGTTTGGAATTGATAAAATATGTAAAAAACTATCATCCCTATATCTGTGCCATTGCAATGACTGGCTATTCAAGGGACTACCAATATATGGATGTTATAGATGCGGGAGCATCGGATTTCATCAACAAACCTTTTCTAATTGAAGAACTTGAGGCCAAGATCAGAAGGGCCATAACAGAGCGAAACATAAAACAGGAACTTAACAGGTTGTCTATTACCGATTCCTTGACAGGACTTTTTAACCAGAGGCATTTTTATAGCCGGCTGAACGAGGAGATAGTGAGGGCCCGGAGACAGAAGAATCAGCTTGCAATGATCCTGCTCGATTTGGATGATTTCAAGCAGTTTAATGACAACAACGGGCATGTAGCCGGCGATGAAGTTCTAAAAAAGGCAGGGGCCATAATCAGTGCCAACATAAGACAGGGAGTTGATTCCGGTTACAGGTACGGAGGTGATGAATTCGCAGTAATCTTAATCGACGCGAATGTAGATATTTCCCAGAGGATAGCAAAACGTATTGAAGAGTACATAGAAAGAGATTGTAAATTGACGGCAAGCACAGGCTATGCAAACTTTTCAGAGGAAATGACCGCGGAGGAATTTGTTGAAAAGGCCGATCAATACCTTTATAAATTCAAGGGAAAGAGAAAGAACCTGAAAAAAAATACTTCATAGAAAGTCAGATAATATATATTATGTAAACTTAATTGTTTTTACATATACCTGACCTATGTGTTCCTCCCCCTCTTGAGCTTACAAAAATACATTGACATCCATATTAACAAAATTGTAAAACCCTCCTATCATTTTCGCAAAGGAGTCTTTTAATGAGTAATGTTGTCAAAAAACGACGAAAGAAAATCCGAAAACATAAATACCGAAAACTAAAGAAAAAAATGCGTCACAAAAACAAGTAACCCTATTACCAACTTTATTCTATGAAAAAG
Source organism: uncultured Desulfobacteraceae bacterium (assembly GCA_964513115.1). Lineage (GTDB taxonomy): Bacteria > Desulfobacterota > DSM-4660 > Desulfatiglandales > Desulfatiglandaceae > JAFDHL01. The sequence continues at coordinate 7,732 of CAZENC010000120.1, forward strand.
GCAGTTCTGAAAAGAACTGCCTTTTATTTAACTAAAGTTTGAACATCTATTTATTTGCCATAGTCATACCACCCGGCCGAAGTCTTTCTTCCCAATTTGCCAGCACGAATCATTGTCTTAAGAAGATTTGGAGGTACCCACTTGGACTCTTTGTTTAATTCCTTATAGAAATACTCAGATACAAAATAGCATATATCAATACCGGTAAGGTCCATCAACTCAAAGGGCCCCATGGGATAATTGAGGCCGTTTTTTACGGCTGTATCCACATCCTCTATGCTGGCAATGCCCTCTTCTACTATCTTTATGGCCTCCAGCATGTGTGGCATCATGATCCTGTTGACTATAAAACCAGGGGAATCCTTTTTGACCTCAACGGTTGTTTTACCCATTTTTTTTGCAAGATCGGTTGCAACCTTGACAGTTTCATCACTGGTTGCATATCCACGGATCACTTCAACCAGTCTCATAAGCGGTACAGGGTTGAAAAAATGCATTCCACAGACCTTATCCGGGCGCTTGGTCGCTGCCGCTATTTCCGTTATAGACATGGAGGAAGTGTTTGAAGCAATTACGACCTCTGGACGACATATCTCGTCAAGCTCTCTAAAAACGCTCTTTTTCAGTTCCAGGTCTTCGAGAACCACCTCAATCACAAAATCCATATCCTTGATTTGAGACATATCGGTTGTGCCCTTGATCCTTCCAAGTATGGCATCCTTTTCTTCGGCATCAAGCTTTCCTTTTTCAACGCTTTTGGACAGAAACCTGTCAATATTGTTCATGCCT
>CAZENC010000121.1:0-8481 GCA_964513115.1 uncultured Desulfobacteraceae bacterium
AAATAAAAAGACCGGTCGGTATATTGTACATAAAATCGGCATGAGTTATGCAAAATAAAGGAACCTTAACAAGGCAAAATATTACAGAAAAATCCCTACAGGTCTTTTCAGTTAAGGGGTATTTCAACACCTCTATAAACGATATCCTTGCGGCAACAGGCCTGACAAAGGGCGGACTTTATGGCCATTTTGCAAGCAAGGAGGATATCTGGTACGCAGTCTATGATGAGGCTGTAAAAATCTGGAGAAGTATCGTATTTAAAGATATAAGGAACGTTATTGATCCACTTGAACGGATAGAGATAACTGTAGAAAATCATTTAGCAAAATATTTAGGTAAAGATGTTTTTGAAGGCGGCTGTTTTTTCGTAAACATGTTAGTTGAAGTTTCCGGGCAATCCGAAAAGATGAGCAGACAGATCCTGAGAGGCTTTGTACAGTTTTCCAAATTGTTACGCAGGTGGTTGGAAGAATCCGATGAGAAGGGATTATTGAAGGAGGGGCTGAACTATAGGGAAATTTCTGACTTTATTGTAATCACTCTAAACGGTGCCGCGACACTGTACTCAGCAAGCAAAGATCCTTCAATCTGGAAGCAAACAATCACTCAGTTACGTTTTTATATCAATCAATTGAAGTGTTAATCGCAGCTTGTTTAACCTTTTAATCCCTATTGGGAGGCAATCCGCCTGCCAGTTTGGTTCTTATTGACTCAGTTTGGGTTTAACAATATATTACCTGAATCTTGCATAAACAGTCTTGAATGGATTAATAATAAAACATAATTTCATGTACTTAGGTAGGGTTTATAGGTATGGTTTTCATTTTTTCTAAATAGATAACGGTTATCAAATTCTGAAAGGGGAAGATTTATGAGGGATGTGGTTATTGTGAGTGCATGCAGGACTGCTATTGGTGATTTTGCCGGCTCGCTCAGTTCTTTTTCTGCAACCGACCTCGGGGCGATTGTGATCAAAGAGGCCGTACGCCGTGCCGGCATAAAAAATGAGGATATTGATGAAGTGATTATGGGGAGTGTGCTGCCCCATGGCCTGGGACAGAACCCAGCAAGGCAGACCATGATTAGGGCCGGCCTTCCCTGGGAAGTCGGCGCCATAACTGTAAACAAAGTGTGTGGATCGGGATTGAAGGCTGTGATGCTTGCAGCCCAGGCCATTCAATGCAATGACGCAGAAGTGATTGTTGCGGGTGGACAGGAAAACATGAACCTGTGCCCGTACATGCTTGAGAAGGCAAGAACGGGTTACCGGATGAACAATAATACGCTGATTGACGGTATGGTCCACGACGGACTATGGGATCACGTGAATGATTTTCATATGGGGATAAGTGCTGAGCTTGTTTCTGAGAAGTACGGGGTGAGCAGGGAAGATACAGACGCATTTGCCCTGAATTCCTATAAAAAGGCATGGAAGGCCATTGAGGGCGGCAATTTTAGGGATGAAATCATCCCTGTCGAGGTCCCAGTCAGAAAAGGAGATCCAAAAATATTTGATACGGATGAGATCCCTTTACGAAAACCCAAGGCCAGCTCGGAAGGATTGGCGGGACTGCGCCCGGCCTTTAAAAAGGATGGTCTTGTTACAGCGGGAAATGCATCCAAGATAAGCGACGGTGCAGCGGCATTAGTAGTAATGTCCAGAGAAAAAGCGAATGAATTAGGTTGCAAGCCGATGGCCCGTGTAGGAGCACAGGGCGCAGCAGGAATTGATATGAAATATGTGCTTGTAGCTCCTATCTTATCCATACCCAGAGTCCTGGCCAAAGAGGGTCTTAAGATAGAAGACATAGAAATCCATGAGATCAACGAGGCCTTCAGTACATCCTCTGTGGCCATCAACAGGGAGCTGGGAATAGACCCCAAAAAGGTGAATGTCAATGGAGGGGCCGTGGCACTTGGTCATCCTATTGGAGCGAGCGGTGCACGTGTTTTGACTACACTTATATATGCAATGAAGGACAGGGCACTAAGTGTTGGGCAGGCTTCCCTGTGCCTTGGTGGCGGTGAGGCGGTGACGCTGGTCGTGTACAATGAGTAGATAGGACGTATTGCCTGCGGTCTGTGAAGAAAAGTTTCTGGTTTGATACTTAAAACAAAGGAGAGGAGATTATGCGAGATGTAGTGATCGTTTCTGGTGCGAGGACACCTGTAGGTTCTTTTGGCGGAACTTTGAAGACAACGCCCGTAGTTCAACTTGGTGCCTTGGTGTTAAGAGAAACCCTTAAAAAGGTTAATTTGAGACCTGTGGCAACCGATTCCCTGACACAGTTTGAACCGGACGCCCTGAAAGGTTCAGGGATGATAGAGCTTGAAAAGGAGGGTTACGACTATGACGATTCCCTTCAGCCGATTCAGATCGACGAAGTGATTATGGGAAACGTTGTGGGCGCAGGCCAGGGGCAGAATGTCGGCCGACAGTCCATGATCAGGGCAGGGATATCCAAGGAAACCGTCGGTTTCACAGTGAATAAAGTATGTGCTTCCGGCATGAAGGCTGTGGCACTTGCTGCACAGGCGATTCGTTTTGAGGAAGCCGAGGTGATTCTTGCCGGTGGAATGGAAAACATGAGTTTAATTCCCTATGCCGTTCCGGCAGCCCGGTGGGGCGCACGTATGAATAATTCGGACATGGTTGATCTCATGATTATGGACGGTCTGTTTGAGATCTTTTATGGCTACCACATGGGCCTCACCGCAGAGAACATTGCGGAAAAATATGGAATATCAAGAGTGGAGCAGGATGAACTTGGGGCCCTGAGCCACCAGCGAGCCAGGAAGGCGATTACAGACGGGATATTCAAGGATGAAATTGTCCCTGTCATTATCCCGCAGAGAAAGGGAGATCCTGTGGTTTTCGATACTGATGAGAGACCTATGGATACGAGTGTGGAAAAAATGGCCAAGCTGAGGCCCGCCTTTAAGAAGGATGGTACGGTAACTGCCGGAAATGCTTCCGGTATTAATGACGCCGCTGCCGCTCTGCTCCTCATGTCAGTCGATAAGGCCAAGGATCTCGGCCTGAAACCCCTTGTCAAAATAAAGGCGTATTCATCTGCCGCTATAGATCCAGCATATATGGGTCTTGGTCCGATTCCCGCCGTGAGGAAGATCCTGAAAAAAACAGGCCTCTCAATTGATGATTTTGGAAGCATTGAACTGAATGAGGCGTTTGCCTCACAGGCTATTGCGTGCATACGGGAACTGAAATGCGATATGGAAAAAACGAATGTTCTTGGAAGCGGGGTCTCCATCGGTCATCCCATCGGCTGTTCAGGTGCCAGGCTTATCGTGACGCTTACGGGATTGATGATGAGGGGCGGCCATGACCTCGGGTTAGCCTCTCTCTGTATCGGCGGTGGACAAGGCATGGCAACGGTACTCGAAAAAGTCTGATACTTGACGATTGAATATTGAAAACCATCAATCTAAAATCGACAATCTAAAACAGTCAATCAAAAGGGGGAGTCAACCATGGCTTACGAAAACATTATTTTTGAAATAGAAGGAGATGTGGCGGTTATTAAAACCAACCGGCCCAAGGCACTAAATGCCATAAACCCCGATCTCTTGGCGGAAATGAGTGATGCTTTAGACAAGATCGGGGACGATACATCTGTAAAGGCCCTGGTGCTTACAGGAGAAGGAGATAAGGCATTCGTGGCGGGGGCTGATATCGCCTACATGGTGAAACTTGATCCCCTTCAGAGCCGGAAATTTTCGCGTTACGGTCAAGAAGTTTTATTTGGCCTGGAAAAACTACCAATTCCTGCAATAGCTTGTGTGAATGGGTTCGCACTTGGAGGAGGAACAGAACTTGCCATGGCATGCGACTTCATCTATGCCTCTGAAAATGCAAAATTCGGCCAGCCTGAAATCAACCTCGGAATTATACCCGGCTTCGGCGGGACCCAGCGTCTCTCCCGGTTGGTTGGAAAAGCAATGGCCAAGGAACTCTGCATGACGGGCATGATGATCACTGCACAGGAGGCTAAAGAGATCGGCCTTGTTAACAAGGTTTTCCCTCCAGAAAGGCTCTGGGAAGAAACCATGAAGGCCGCTAATGTAATGGCATCAAAAGGTAAAGTCTCCATGAGGGCGGTTAAAAGGTGTATTGACCGTGGTTTCGACCTGGACCTGCATTCCGGATGTTATATTGAGTCCGATAATTTTGCGATATGTATGTCAAGCTCTGACGGCGAGGAAGGGATGTCGGCATTTTTGGAGAGACGAAAACCAGAATTTAAAGGGGAGCTGAGCTAAATATGGATTTTACTTTGACTGAAGAGCAACAGATGGTCAGGGACATGGCCCGGAAGTTTGCGGAAACGGAGATCAAGCCAAAGGCTGCGGAACTGGATGAGAAGCACGAACATCCTGCGGAAATTGTCAAGCAGTTAGGGGAATTAAAGATGATGGGCATTGCTGTGCCGGAAGAATACGGCGGTGGAGGCATGGATTACGTGAGCTATGTGCTTGCCCTTATTGAGGTTTCCAAGGCATGCGCGTCTACTGGCGTAATCATGTCCGTAAATAACTCCCTTTACTGTTTCCCTGTTCAGGAATATGGCACCGAAGAGCAAAAGAAAAAATATCTCTACCCATGTGCCGCCGGTGAGGTGATCGGATGCTACGGCCTTACAGAGGCGGGCGCGGGATCGGACCCTGCAGGGATGCGCACAACAGCTATGAGGGATGGCGACGAATGGATTATCAATGGTGAAAAAAAATTCATTACAAACGGCAATGTATCAACCTACAGTCTTATTGCGGCGGTCACTGAAAAGGGAAAAGGATATAAGGGAATCAGTTCCTTTGTTTTGAATCTTAAGGATACGCCCGGGTTCAAAGTAAGCCGCGTGGAGGATAAATTAGGCATACTGGCCTCCGGCACAGCGGAGATGCTTTTTGAGAATGCCAGACTGCCCGCAGATGCCCTTCTTGGAAACGAGGGTGAGGGTTTCAAGCAGATGCTTACCACCCTTGACGGTGGAAGAATCGGCATTGCATCACAGGCGGTCGGGATTGGCAGGGCCATATTGGAAGAAGCCGTGGAATATGCCAAGACCAGAGAACAATTCGGGAAATCTATAAGCCGATTTCAGGGCATCCAGTGGAAACTTGCGGACATGGCCACCGAGTTAGATGCCGCCGAACTACTTACGCTCAGAGCCGCATGGCTGGAGGATCATGAAAAGCCCTATGAGAAGGAAGCCGCAATGGCCAAAATGTATGCCTCAGATGTGACTATGAAGGCCTCGATAGAGGGAATTCAGGTCCTGGGAGGATACGGTTATTGCAAGGAGTACCCCATGGAACGGCATATGCGGGATGCAAAGATATGCCAGATCTATGAGGGTACGAATGAAATTATGCGTATGGTAATTGCAAATAATCTTTTCAAAGGGCGATAGTAAAGGACCCACGGCCAAAGTACATGGCATTCAGAGATGAAATAAAGCAAGTCGGAAGGGGGATTTGGAAGGAGGTGCTCCATGTCTTCGATTTTTAACCAAAAGGTATTTGACGAAATCGAGGAAGCGCAAGTCAAATGGAACGAGGAGATAGACAGGATTTTTTCCTCAAGACCCGAACGGCTTAAGCGATTCTCAACGGTTTCAGACCGAGAAATAAAAAGGATTTACACCCCCAAGGACCTTGGAAGCCTGGACTTCATGGAAGACCTTGGTTTTCCCGGTCAATATCCATTTACCAGGGGTGTTCAACCATCCATGTACCGGGGACGTCTCTGGACAATGCGTATGTTCGCAGGCCTTGGAAGCGCAACAGATACCAATAAAAGATTTCATCTTTTGGTAAAGGAGGGCCAAACCGGATTATCAACCGCATTTGATATGCCCACATTGATGGGATATGACACGGATTCGCCGAAAGCAAGGGGAGAATGCGGCAAATGCGGGGTGGCAATTGATAACCTGAAGGATATGGAGGACTTGTTTGAAGGCCTCCCCATTGATCGAATTACCACTTCTATGACCATTAACCCACCGGCCTCAGTGCTGTGGGCTATGTACATTGCCGTCGCTGAAAAGCGGGGCATAGACAGAAAGGTTATTGGTGGTACCATCCAGAACGACATGCTTAAAGAGTTCATCGCACAAAAAACATTCATGTGTCCGCCCAAACCTTCCGTTCGTGTTATAACGGACACGGTCGAGTTTGGAACCAATGAAGTCCCCCGATGGAATACAATAAGCATCAGCGGGTACCATATCAGGGAAGCAGGCTCCACAGCTCTCCAGGAACTGGCCTTTACTTTGGCAGATGGGGTTGCCTATACACAGGATGCCGTGGACAGGGGGCTTGACGTGGATGCCTTTGCGCCTCGATTTTCCTTCTTTTTTAATTCCCACCTTGATTTTTTTGAGGAGATTGCCAAGTTTAGGGCGGCCAGAAGAATTTGGGCCCGGATCATGAAGGAGAGGTTTAAGGCCAAAGATCCAAGGTCCTGGTGGTTGAGATTTCACACCCAGACTGCTGGTTGTTCGCTCACAGCCCAACAACCTTACAATAACGTTGTCCGCACCGCCCTTCAGGCATTAGCGGCAGTGATGGGTGGAACCCAGTCACTACATACCAATTCATTAGATGAAGTCCTTGCCATACCTACAGAGGAAGCCGCCACCATCGCTTTAAGGACCCAACAGATTATAGCGGAAGAATCGGGAGTGGCAAACACAATTGATCCACTTGGGGGGTCCTATTTGGTTGAATCGCTGACCAACGAGATGGAAGAAGGGGCTTTGGAGATCCTCCAGAAGATTGATGATATGGGTGGTATGTTAACCGCAATAGAAAAAAACTATCCGCAGCAGGAGATTGCGGATGCGGCATATCATTACCAGAGGCAGATTGATCATAAGGAAAAGACCGTTGTTGGGCTCAATAAATACGCTACTGAAGAAAAAATTCCGGTTGATATGCTGGAAATCGATGAGGAGCTTGAAAAACTTCAGATCGAGAAGACCAATCGTATCAAGAGTGAGCGTGATGCAAAAAAGGTAAAGGAGTGTCTTGAAAAAGTGGGCGAAGCCTGTGCGGGCACTCAAAACCTAATGGAACCACTTATAGAGGCCGTAAAGGCCTATGCCACACTGCAGGAAATATGCGATGTTTTTCGCGCTGTTTTTGGAGAATACAGGGATCCGGGAATCTATTAATTCTTGCGATTTTCAATTGACAATCGACTATTTAAAGAAACCCCTGCCGTTTTAATAGTCAACTGCCAATAGTCAATCTGCGTTAGGGGAGGCTATGGGGAAAAAAAGACACATAAGGGTTATGGTGGCAAAACCAGGCCTGGATGGGCACGACCGGGGTGCCAGAATTATTGCCAGGGCATATCGAGATGCGGGCTTTGAGGTTGTGTATTCAGGGCTTCATCAGACTCCGGAAGAGATTGTTGAGGCGGCCATACAGGAAGATGTTGACATGATCGGTCTTTCCAGCCTGGCAGGTGCGCATAACTACTTGTTTCCGAGGACTATAGAGCTTTTGCGTGAAAAGGGAGCAGATGATATAGTGGTCTGTGGTGGAGGAATTATACCTGATGAAGATATTCGCAAATTGAAAGAAGTGGGAATCAAAGAGATTTTCACTCCCGGAACGTCATTGGATAACATAGTTAATTGGGTAGAAGAAAACGTGAAACCGAGGTAAAATGATATTATTATGAGTAGTGTTGCAGAGAAGGTGATTGCCGGCGATATCAGGGCCGTTGCGCGGCTTATTCGCGATATAGATGATGGTATGCCCGAGGTGAGAGAAACTCTTAAAGAACTCTATCCTTCAACCGGAAATGCATATGTGCTGGGTATTACCGGGGCCCCCGGAGTAGGAAAAAGTACGCTCGTTGACCAGATGCTCAACCACATGAGGAAAGACAATAAGACCGTTGGCGTCCTTGCGGTTGATCCTACCAGCCCGTTTTCGGGAGGGGCTATCCTGGGTGATAGAGTCAGAATGCAGCGTCACAGTATGGATGAGGGTGTCTTTATCCGCTCTATGGCGACACGCGGGCATTTCGGGGGTCTTACACAGTCCACCCGGAGCGCCATCGATGTGCTGGATGCTATGGGCAAGGACTATATTATAGTTGAAACGGTAGGAGTAGGTCAGGATGAGGTTGACGTTGTCAAAAGCGCCCATACTACAGTTATTGTCGTTATTCCGGGGATGGGTGACGATATCCAGGCGATTAAGGCCGGGATTCTTGAGACTGGCGACATATTCTTAATCAACAAGGCGGACAGGGAAGGCGCGGACAGGACCATGGGTGACCTCAGATTAATGATAGACATGGATAAAAAAAAATACGAAGGGGGCAAATGGAAACCCCCCATACTTAAAATACAGGCAGTCTTTGACGAGGGCGTTAGCGAGTTCTTGGAAGAAATCGAAAAACACCGGCAGTATCTCATACGAACCTCGGGAGAGCTGCA
>CAZENC010000122.1:0-8457 GCA_964513115.1 uncultured Desulfobacteraceae bacterium
ATAACCCTGCTGATCCTGAGACGGCGGAAAGTTGCATCAATGAACTTGAACCGCCAGAGGTCCGAACCATTGACCGCTCGGGAGGAACCTATCTTCATACCTCGCGTACCAATCCCAGCGCCGTCAAGATAAATCAGGCACCCGACTTTCTAAAAAAAGCTTTCAAAAACAAAAACGAGAGCAAAGATCTAACAGCTCATGTCCTCAAGAACTTGGAATTGCTGGAAATTGATGCCGTTATTCCCATAGGGGGAGATGATACTCTAAGTTTTGGAGAGAGGTTGCATTCTGAAGGGTTTCCTGTCATTGCAATTCCCAAAACCATGGACAATGATGTCTTTGGCACGGATTTCTGTATCGGCTTTTCCACGGCTGTAACAAGAGGAGTAAGTTTCATACATTCCCTGAGAACATGTACCGGTTCCCACGAAAGGATAGCCGTTATTGAACTTTTCGGCCGGTACTGCGGCGAAACATCATTGATATCGGCCTATCTGGCTGGAGTAGAGCGGGCCATAATTTCTGAGGTTCCTTTTGATCCGAAAAGGTTAGCGGAGCTGATAATGAAGGACAAGAAGAACAATCCCAAAAATTATGCAATGATCACTATTTCCGAGGGAGCCAAAATGACCGGCGGTGAAATACTGCTATCCGGGGAATCAGATGCTTATGGCCACCGCAGGCTTGGCGGTATAGGTGAGGAAACAGGGGCCATTCTTAAAGAATTGACCGGAGAAGATGTGCTTAATCAGAGGTTGTCCTATCTAATGAGAAGCGGTGCTCCCGATTCTCTTGATCTCATGGTAGCCGTCAATTTCGCAAACATGGCAATTGACCTCTTCATGAAAGGAACTTTCGGGCGTCTCGTTGCACTTAGCCGGGGCATTTATACGGACATCCCCTTGAGCACTATCACCGCAGGTCAGAAAAGGGTGGATGTAAGAGAACTCTATGACGTCCGGGAGTACCGGCCAAAGGTTATGCATGTGGGCGGAAAGCCTATGTTTCTATACTAAGCAATGAAATCGCTGCGCGATTTTATGTAACGCGGCTTCGCAGCAATACCTCCTTATAAACCCCCCTTTATCAATTGGAGGAAAGGATTTTTTTGCCCTATTCTGGAATTACATATGCCTATATACGGTAAAAGAAAAACCACACGCAGGATATCCGTGGGAAACGTCCCTATAGGCGGGGGAGCCCCAATAGCAGTGCAGTCCATGACCAGCACCGATACCAGGAATGTTTCTTCAACAATAGATCAGATCAACCGCCTTTCAGAGGCAGGTTGCGAAATTGTTCGTCTAGCTATACCCGACATGGAGGCTGCAAAAGCCTTCAAGAAAATCAGGACAAGGGTTCAGATCCCGCTCATTGCCGATATTCACTTTGATCATCGTCTTGCACTTGCCGCCCTGGATTCAGGTGTGGACGGCCTGCGAATAAATCCTGGCAATATTGGCAGTGAAAAGGCCGTCAGAAAAGTCGTGAAGGAGGCCGGGAGTCTCAAGGTCCCTATACGCATAGGGGTTAACGCCGGCTCCCTGCAGAAAGACATTTTACAGAAATACGGCCACCCGTCTCCCAAAGCCATGGTTGAGAGTGCATTAATACATGTGAAAATCCTGGAAAGCATGGATTTTAATTTAATCAAGATATCATTGAAATCCTCACATGTAATAAATACCATTAGGGCATACGAACTTTTGAGTGAAGAAGTGGATTACCCTCTTCATCTGGGGGTGACGGAAGCAGGCACGCTCATATCGGGCACAGTAAAAAGTGCCATAGGCATAGGGTATCTGCTGGCAAATGGTATCGGAGATACCTTTCGTGTCTCCCTGACCAGGGACCCTGTCGAGGAGGTGAGAGTCGCCTATGAAATCTTAAGGGCCCTTGACCTCAGACACAGGGGTCCTGAGATCATATCCTGCCCCACCTGTGGCAGATGCGAGATAAATCTCTTTGATCTTGTAGAAAAAGTGGAAAAGGCCCTTTCCGGTATTGAAGCTTCACCTAAAGTGGCCATAATGGGTTGCGTGGTGAATGGTCCCGGCGAGGCCAAACAGGCAGATATAGGAATTGCAGGAGGCAAAGGCCAGGGAATTCTCTTCAAGAAAGGAGAAGTCATAAGAAAAGTCCCGGAACATGAACTTGCAGAGGTTCTTATCAGTGAAGTCAAAAAATTGATTAAGTAGTTGAGTTGTCGAACCCTGGAAAAAACACTTTAGTCACTTTAGCTCATTTATCAAAGAATAGGAGTTATCGGATACAATGCGTTACTCAAAATATTTTATGCCCACATACAAGGAAATCCCGTCTGATGCGGAGATCATCAGCCATCAGTTAATGCTCAGGGCAGGCATGATAAGAAAACTCACATCCGGCATTTACACCTATTTGCCGGCAGGCCTAAGGTCTATTAAAAAGGTAGAAAATATCATCAGAGAAGAGATGAACAGGTCGGGAGCAATAGAGGTTCTGATGCCTGCTGTCCAGCCCGCAGAGCTATGGCAGGAAAGTGGCAGATGGGATCATTATGGTAACGAACTGCTGAGATTTAAAGACCGTCACAACCATGATGCCTGCTTCGGCCCTACTCATGAGGAGGTCATTACAGATCTTATAAGAAGGGAAATTCATTCCTACAAACAAATGCCTGTCAACCTTTACCAGATTCAGACCAAGTTCAGGGACGAGATACGACCTAGGTTCGGTCTTATGCGCGGCCGTGAATTCATAATGAAAGATGGCTACAGCTTTGATTCTGACGAAGAAGGAGCCGACCGCAGTTATGATATTATGAATGAAGCATATGCCAGGATATTCCAAAGATGCGGTCTCCGATTCCGGGCCGTGGAGGCAGACACGGGTGCTATCGGAGGCAGTTATTCCCACGAGTTCATGGTACTGTCCGATACGGGAGAAGATCAGATTATGAATTGTACGGAGTGCGATTACGCCGCCAACCTCGAAAGGGCGGAAGTAAGGTTGCCCGATAGCAAGCCTGAAACTGACAGGGGTGATATGAATCCTATGGAGGAGGTGGACACACCTGATATTAAAACCGTTGAGGATGTAACATCTTTTCTCAGCATCACACCGGATGAACTCATAAAAACCCTGATCTTCGTCGTGGATGAAGATGTAGTGGCCGTACTGGTTAGAGGAGATCATGAAATCAATGAGACCAAACTCAATAATTTCCTTGGCGCTCAAGAGGTAGAACTAGCCAATGAAGAATTGGTGACGGAAACCACTGGAGCTCCCATGGGTTTTGCCGGGCCCGTTGGACTTAAAACTAAGTTGGTGGCTGACCATGCCGTTAAAGAGATGAAAAATTTTGTGACTGGAGGAAACAGAAAAGACTTACATCTTAGAAACGTAAACCTGGACAGGGATTTTACGGTAGATTGTTTCGGTGATCTGCGCTTTATCACCCCACAGGATTCATGCCCCAAATGCTCCGGTAAAATACAGTTTGGAAGAGGCATTGAGGTGGGTCATATTTTCAAGTTGGGCACAAAATACAGCAAGACCCTAAAGGCCGTATTTCTTGATGAACAGGGAAAGGAAAAGTCTATCATTATGGGATGTTACGGCATAGGGGTCGGGAGAACAGTTGCAGCCGCCATTGAACAGAACCACGATGAAAAAGGTATTGTTTTCCCCATACCTATCGCGCCCTTTGAGGTCACCATCCTGCCGCTCCAGATACACGAAACCTCCGTCGCCGAGACAGCGGAAAAAATCTATGCCGACCTCTTGGATCAAGATATTGACGTGCTTCTCGATGACAGGGATGAACGGGCAGGGGTCAAATTCAACGATGCCGACCTGCTTGGAATACCGGTACGTGTGACAGTTGGCTTGAGAGGCGTTCGGAACGGTCAGGTAGAAATAAAGCTACGTGCTGAATCTGAGGGCATCGTTGTGCCTATCGAGGATGCCATAGCCACTATCATACAAAAGACAAAAGATCTCTATGATTCGCTTAAATGATATTTCTTCACAGATTCTCAGCTATCATCCAAAGGCCAATATAGGGCTGCTGGAAAAGGCCTACGTCTATTCGGCCAAGGTCCATAAAGGCCAGATTCGACTTTCCGGTGAACCCTACCTTTCACATCCCTTGGAAGCAGCATATATTCTGGCTCAAATGAAGATGGATTTGGTCTGTATTGTAGCGGGACTCCTTCACGATACTATTGAGGACACTAGTGTCGAGATCGATGATATACGGCGCCTCTTTGGCGAAGAAACAGCCAATATCGTCGATGGGGTAACAAAAATCAGCAAAATGAAATTTACAAGCCACAAGCATCGTCAGGCAGAGAATGTCCGCAAGATGATTCTCGCAATGTCCTCCGATATCCGGGTGATCCTCGTCAAACTGGCCGATCGGTTACACAACATGAGAACCCTGGGATTCCAGCCCCTGGAGAAACAGAGGCTCACAGCCGGAGAAACCCTGGATATCTACGCCCCTCTTGCAGGCAGGATGGGCATTAACTGGATAAAATCAAGCCTTGAAGATCTTTGTCTGTATTATCTTGAACCGCAAATTTACGAAACAATCAAAAACGAGGTGGCCCAAAGAAAGAATGAAAGGGAACAATTTCTCAAAGAAATGCGACAACTTCTCTTTGAAAAACTATCCGGATTTAATATTAATGCCAAGATTAAAAGCAGAGACAAGCATTTCTACAGTATCTACAAGAAAATGCTGGACCAAAACCTGACTGTTAATCAGGTTTATGATATCCTGGCTTTCCGCGTTTTGGTTAATACCATCAAGGAATGCTATGAAGCCCTGGGGCACATCCATTCCATGTGGAAACCGATTCAAGGAAGGTTCAAGGATTATATTTCTGTTCCAAAGGCGAACATGTATCAATCACTACATACAACGGTGATAGGGCCCCTAGGACAAAGGATGGAGGTGCAGCTTCGAACATGGGAAATGAACAGGGTCGCTGAAGAGGGAATCGCAGCCCACTGGAGATATAAGGATGATTCGGTCGCGAGCAAAACAGATGAAAAGCAGTTTGCGTGGCTCCGCCAGCTCATGGAGTGGCAGAAGAACCTTCATGATCCTGCCGAATTCCTGGAATCCGTCAGGATGAATCTCTTTCCCGACGATGTCTATGTATTCACTCCCGCGGGGGATGTAAAGACTTACCCGAAAGGTGCAACTCCTATCGACTTCGCTTACAGCATCCACTCCGATGTGGGAGAAAAATGCACTGGAGCCAAAGTCAATGGCAAAATGGTTCCCCTCAGGTCCAAATTGAAAAACGGGGATATAATAGAGATTATAACCTCTCCAAAACAACATCCAAGCAAAGACTGGCTGGAATTCGTAAAAACACCCCGGGCAAAGACCAAGATAAGACAGTGGATAAACAACCAGGAAAAGGAGGAAAGCATAAATCTTGGAAAAAACTTCCTGGAAAAGGCCCTTAATCAGGAACATATGAGCATAGCCAATATCACTAAAAGCGATCAGCTCTCCGCCGTTGCAAAGGAGTTCTCTTTCCGATCGGGCGAAGATCTTGTCGCCCAGATCGGTCTTGGTAAGATTTCACCCAGGCAGGTGATTGGTCGACTGAGACTCAAGTTGGGAATAAAAGAAGGAAAGCCCGCCGGTCTTGTCGGCAAAATGGTGGACCGGCTCAAACGCCGGAGAGAGGACCACGGAATTAAAGTCAAGGGAGTAAGTGACATGTTGGTACGTTTTGCCAACTGCTGCCATCCTATACCTGGAGAAGAAGTCATCGGGTTCATCACCAGGGGGCGGGGAATTACAATCCACCATAAAAACTGCAGCCATATTTTGAAGGCCGATCCGGACAGGCTGGTGGAGTTATCGTGGGAACCTTCTAAAGAAGACGTCTATCATGCCAAAATAAGGGTGACCAGCGTAGAGAGAAAGGGCGTTCTGGCAGATGTCAGCAGCATAATAACGCAGAAAGATGCCAATATCATCGAGGCCGATGTAAAGACTACAATGGACAACAAAGGGATTGCTCTTTTTACAATAGAGGTGGAAAACAGCAAACAGCTCCAGGATATTATGGGGTCAATAAAAAAAGTGAAAAACGTCCTGATTGTGGAAAGGCTCTGAAAAAAATTGAGGATTTTCCATCGAGGGTTAAAGGTTCGGCCTGTTCCACGTCATGCGGTAGACACAAACCGGTCTCGAAATATCGGGATGGATCCCCAGCCATGAAGATTGACTTAACTCCATAATTATGGCTTTATGACTCGACCGGACTTAATACAACTTGTACAAACCCTTATCCGCTTTACCTGGCCGTTTTGAATGCACTTCACCTTCTGAAGGTTGGGGTACCAGCGTTTCTTTGTTTTATTATGAGCATGGCTCACATTGTAGCCGACTACGGGTTTTTTACCACAGATGTCACACACCTTCGCCATTTCGTGTGTCTCCTTTGGAATTGCTTATTAATTTACGGCCTTATTTTCATGCTTATGATAGAGAAAACACAGCTCTATTTAGCAAGGAAAGGTCTTACTCTGTTGAATTAAAAGCTTATTTATATACCTAAGCCTGGAGCAGATAGCAAGCACTTTTTGCACAAATCGCCCAACGAGATTATTCAATTGAACCTCACTGACAATAATGCAACCCTGTCCCCTGCCCTTAATCGGGTACCTGAAAATCTAAATCACATCCACCTGCTGGGTATCTGCGGGACTGGAATGGCTTCTCTGGCCGGCATGTTCAAGGAGAAAGGTTATCAGGTAACAGGCTCGGATCACAATATCTATCCGCCAATCAGCGATTTCCTCGAAGCATTGTCCATCCCTGTCCTTAAAGGCTATAGTCCACTTAACCTTCATCCTGTCCCGGACCTGGTAATTGTTGGAAATGTTATTACGAAAGAAAACCCGGAAGCGATAGAGCTTTCACGCATCGGAATTCACTATCTGTCTTTTCCCCAGGCACTCAGACATTTCGCCCTGAAGGACAATCGTTCGATTGTAATCAGCGGAACTCACGGCAAGACAACATCTTCCTCCCTGGTTGCCTGGATCCTGGAAAAAGGCGGCCTGGATCCAGGGTTCATGATCGGCGGAATACCTTATAATTTCCAAAAAAACTTCAAGCTGGGACATGGTAAATATTTCGTCATAGAGGGTGATGAGTACGATACGGCCTTTTTCGATAAAGGGCCAAAATTCTTGCATTACAAACCATGGGCAACAATCCTTACCAGCATCGAATTCGATCACGCAGACATATACCGCGATCTTACGCATGTGATAGAAAACTTCAGAAAGCTTATAGATCTCATCCCTCCTGACGGTGTGCTTATTGCAAATGCCGATGATCCTTTAGTCGCAAATGAAATCGCACGGGCAAAATGCCAGGTGATTACCTATGCCTTATCAAATAACGCCGACTGGATGGCTGACGGCATTTCAGTTCAAGAAGATTTTACTCGCCTAAAAATCATCAAGGCCATAGATCCGTCAGGGAGGGGGCACAAAGAATATCTAACTCTTCAAACCGCTCTCTATGGCCGGCATAACATATCCAATCTTTTATCCGCAGTTGTTATGGCCGATTATCTTGGAATAACCCCTTCAAGCCTCCCCGAAGCGGTCAAAACTTTTAAAGGTATCAGGCGGAGGCAGGAAATTATCGGAGAAAAACAGGGAATTCTTATCTTAGATGATTTTGCCCACCATCCCACAGCTGTCAAAGAAACCATCGATGCTGTCAGTAAAAAGTACAAAAACCGTCGTCTGATCGCTGCTTTTGAACCCAGGTCCAATTCCAGCAGGCGAAACGTTTTTCAGTCTCGCTATGCCTTGTCGTTTGATAACGCGGACCTTGTCATGATCCCCGAGCCTACCATGATGGAAAAAATTCCCCTTAAAGAAAGGTTTTCTTCTCAGCAACTGGTACGGGATCTTAAAGAAAAGGGCCTTAATGCCTCCTATTTTCAAAATACAGACCAATTATTAGATGCACTCCTTACAGAGGCCCGCAAAGACGATGTAATCCTGATCATGTCAAATGGATCCTTTGATAACCTGCCGCAACGACTATTGGGAAAAATTTGACTAAAGGCTTAAATATCATAAGCTTGAACCAGAATGTTGGCAAATGAATTTGAAATCCCGATCCTTTTTTGTCCCAATTTATATTGAAAAGAACCCGCTCTTTCGTTAATCTATTTCAGCAGTTCATGTTTTTTCCTGTGTTGACAAATTTAATTCTCAAGACATGAATTCTAAAATGTGACTTAAATCTCACTGTATCAATGGAAAAAAGCACCCCCGAAACTTACGATAAATACATAAAGGCGCTAACGGATATAAGCCGGGCTATCACATCCGAACAGTACTTAGAGGATATTCTCAAACTAATTGTGATGGTCACCGCAAAAGTGACAGGCGTTGAAATCTGTTCTTTGTGGCTCA
>CAZENC010000123.1:0-1537 GCA_964513115.1 uncultured Desulfobacteraceae bacterium
TTTCTCGATTCCTATACTGAGAAAGCCAAATCCCGTAAGGATGTCAGGGATCTAATGACCAGGATAACAGTCGAAGAAAATAAGGAATTGCCGCTTTTTGCGTCAAAGGTCACTGTCACACTGAAAGATGGCAGGAAATTGGCAAAGGAGGTCCTCTATGTAAAAGGACATCCAAAAAACCCATTTGCTATAGAGGAATTAATTGCAAAGTTCAAATGGATGATTCCTTATTCGACTTATAGATTAACTGATGCAGTAGTTGATTCACTAATTGAGGAAGTCCTTAAGCTTGAAGATGTAGACGATATGTTGGAAATTATTTTGGCCATTACTCCCGAGAGCTAACGCGACAGCAGAATGTCGAGAAATTACATGGCGGTTTTTCCGGCATGGCCATCTTGATGAGCCCTCGGTTAATCATAGTGAAACAAATGAGTAAAAGGTTGTCATTGTGCTCAGGATATAATCGATTCTCCGCTAAGGAAATTTTCAAAGTGCGAAGATAAAAGATTGTTCTGAGACATTTCGAGAGAGAGGAGGTGAATTGGGGTACAGATTCCACGAACATCAGTTGTCAGTTTAAGGTCTTGGTTAACAAGAGTGTCATACGTGAGAGTTAATTTCAATTTTATTTTGGAACCTATTTGTCAGACAGAAAGGAGTTTAGCATGAAAAAGGGAACTTTTATCATAACAATAACATTGTCAATCCTATTTGGGGTTTTTTCTATTATTAATCCTCTCTCGGTCAATGCGGAGCCGAAGGTAATTACATGGAAAATTCAAGAAATATCACCACCAACGGCTTTGTCCTTTCGCGAACTTTCAGTGTTTAAAAAAGATATAGAAGAGATGTCAAATGGACGGATGACAGTTGAGCTATTTCATGGCGGTCAATTGGCAAAGGCAACGAGTATACTGGAAGCGGTCCAGAGAGGAGTTTTTGAATTGCTTTCCGGCTGTCCTGCTTACTGGGCGGGAGCTGTACCGGAAGCAGCGGTTGAGTTTGGGCTTCCCTTTAGTGCAAGAGACGCAATGGAAGCAGAGGCCATACTAAGGTCCGAAGAATTTACAAATTTCTATAGGCAAGTTTATGCTGAAAGGAATCTTGTTTACCTTGGAACCCATATTTTCAATCCTTGGAGGATTTATTCAAATAAACCAATCCGCAGCGTGGAGGACTTCAAAGGATTAAAAGTTAGAGGTGTCGGAGCGTATCAGATATTTTTGAGTTTGCTTGGAGCCAAACCGGTTTCTATATTCGGATCAGAGTTAGATATGGCAATGCAGTTGGGCACTATTGATGCCTGTGGATGGAACAGTGAGGACTGGTCCACGCGGTTTAAGCAAGTGGCTAAATATTACGTAAGTCCACCCTTTGGATACCCGACAGGAAACTGGCTGGTGAATAAAAAAGCATGGGACAAGCTGCCCCAGGATCTTAAATCCATTATCGAATGCGCTTCAAGAGATTATTTTTACCGTACCACAAGAAAAGGGATGGAAGCAGTTAGAGTTCAGGAGGCAACAATGCCTCC
>CAZENC010000123.1:1637-3033 GCA_964513115.1 uncultured Desulfobacteraceae bacterium
GCTAAGCTTTACTTAGCTGCCGTTGATAGAGCCAACGAATATGTTGGCAGGGTTGCGACCTACTTAATCTATTTTATTTGCCTGATAGTCGTGATTGATGTGACCTTAAGGTATGTTTTTAATGATCCGGCAATATGGGGGCAGGAAGCGACTTTGTTTTTCTTTGGTGCCTATTTTATGCTTGGAGTAGGATATAATCTACTGCATAAACGCCATGTACGTGTTGAAATAGTGTATCAGTACCTGCCCCAGCGTCTCAAAAAGATCATAGACTTTTGCTCCTCTGCGTTTGTGATGTTCTTTGCCATTTTGCTTTTTTGGCAGGGAGGATGGATGTTTGTTTCGTCGTTTGTTACACAGGAGCGGAGCCCTAGTATGTGGGGCCCGCTCCTCTATCCCTATAAGATATTCATACCTATAGCAGCTGCCCTTTTGATGCTTCAGGTAATAGCTGAGGTTATTCGCGATATTCTTGCTGTTAATGAGACAAAGGAGAGAATGGCAGACAACAAAAGGAGCCAGAAATGAGCGTCGAACTCCAGGTAGGTATTCTGTTCCTGTCACTTCTGGTGTTATTAGCATCTGGATTACCAATTGCTTTCAGCATCGGAAGTATCGGGATGTTGTTTACGCTTATTCTCTGGGGCCCCGCAGCCTTATATAATATAGCTTCAGTTACGTTTGGGACAATGGGTAATTTCGTTCTCATTGCCGTGCCCCTTTTCATCTTTATGGGAAATATCCTTCAGGTTTCAGGCATTGCAGACAGTCTCTATGAGATGATGTACAAGTGGATGGGGCCGGTGAGGGGAGGCCTTGCAATGGGTACCGTAATAATATGTGCGATATTTGCAGCTATGGCGGGAATAAGCGGTGCAGCGACAGTTACTATGGGTATAATATCCCTGCCCTCTATGTTGAAGCGAAACTACGACAAAAGCATGGCCCTAGGATGCATCTCCGCCGGTGGGGCTCTGGGAATCCTTATTCCTCCCAGCTTGATGATGATAATTTACGGGTCATTAACAGCCTTACCGGTGGGGAAGCTTTTCATGGGGGGCGTTTTGCCTGGAATCCTACTTGCAATCCTTTTTATCCTTTATATCGGGATTAGGAGTGCCATTCAAAAGGATCTTGCGCCTGGAGTGCCGGCTGAGGAAAGAAGCACTTTGAAGGAGAAACTTGTATCAACGAAAGCACTTATACTTCCTATCCTTATTATCATATCAGTTCTCGGGGCGCTCTATAAAGGTGTTGTTACTCCCACAGAAGCTGCAGGGGTTGGTGTTGTTGGAAGCCTCGTGGCCGGCATCATAAACCGAAAGCTAACCTGGGTAAAACTAAAAGAAGCTGCATTAAATAGTTTCAGTCTAACTTCTATGGTCTTGTGGATAGT
>CAZENC010000123.1:3133-4568 GCA_964513115.1 uncultured Desulfobacteraceae bacterium
TGCAGGATAGGTTTTCAAGGAGGTTTTCATTGACTACAGAAGGAAAAGAGCAAGGGGTAATAGCGTTTCTGGAAGGGTTAGTCGGGAAAGAGAACGTGACTAACAGCATATTTGAAGGCATCAAACAATCTCTCGATCCCTTCCCATACCATGTCAAGCGCGAAAATCTTCCTCTTGCAGTTGTATTACCGGAGAATAAGCTGCATGTCTCAGAGATACTCCGGTATGCCAACATTGAAAAGGTTCCGGTATTTGTTCGTGGATCGGGAACGCATTTGGGAGGGGCTTCCCGTGCCCATACCAAAGGGATCATAATAAACACGGCCAGGTTGACGAATTTTGAGTTGATGGAGGATTACGGCTTTTTTGAGTCCGGGCCAGGGGTCCGGGTTGCGGACGCGGCAGATACGTTGGACGAACGAGGCTGGTTTTTACCCCTCTTCCCCGGCAGCCGTGTAATTGCCAGCATGGGCGGAATTATTTCCAACAACACGAGCGGCCATATCATCGACGCAGCCATAGGCAAGCCAGCGGATTATGTGCTGGGAGTGGAGGTGGTATTGCCTACGGGCGAGATCATCGAAAGCGGGACTAAGGGCCTCCGTAAGCCCGCAGGTACTGATTTGACCAAGATGTTTGTGGGAGGGGACGGAATCATGGGGGTGATAACTATGATTCGTATGCGCCTCATTCCTATGGCCAAGCAGTCTTACGGAATTGCCATCTATCGAGATCTGAAGGCCATCGCCAGAGCTGTAAAACGCATGTATCTGGAAAAGGCGCCGGCACCCCTGTTTGTCGAGTTTATGGACCACAATGTGTCAACCATTGCCTTCCAGATTAAGGAGATGGAACCGCCCCCTGGACCAGTGCTTTTTTTCATGGCTATAGGTCAGGATAAAGAAGAGGCAGATAAGAAAACAGCCAAAGTAATAGAGGTTTTCAAGAAGGAAGATCCTGTTATCGCGCATCAGATAACCGATTTGGAGATGTGGACAAAACTCTGGGCTGCCCGTGAGGTCATTGGCCCTTACCTCATACAAAAAATGCATGGGCAAAGCACGGCCGCGGAGGTTGTTTCGAATCTGGCGAACCTGGAAGAGGCCATGGACGAGACAGCAAGATTTAACGAGGGGATTCCGTACTTAGAAGACCTGACCAATTACATGTTTGGCCATATCGGCGCCCTGACTATGCATCCAAGCTTTGTTATGCCTTCGGAGTGGGATGATGTAAGGATGCAAGAGATCATCAAAAACAAGTTTAAAAGGGAAGCCGAACTCAATTTAAAGTACGGGACATGCGGCGGCGAATGGGGTCAGTTCTCGAAGAGGACAGGCTTTTTCATCCAACGTTACGGAGAAACAGCCTATGACCTAATCAAGAAAATGAAAGCGGTTTTTGACCCAAACAATATTTTGAATCCAGGGGTACT
>CAZENC010000123.1:4668-8433 GCA_964513115.1 uncultured Desulfobacteraceae bacterium
TTTTTGGGGTGGATTTTGGTGTCTTGGAAGAAGAAAGGTGTAGTGCGGATACGGTCATCAGACTCGGTGATGAGGTCCTTTTTGAAGAACTTTCGAGTCAGAATATTGAGACCTTTAAGTCTACCGGCGCCAAGACTATTGTTACAATCAGTCCTCACGATTTTAATGTTTTCAGTAAGGAGTATCCAGCTCTCAAAGACAATTTTGAGATCAAACATTACACCGAGTTTCTTGCTGAAAAGGTTGAAAAAGAGGCTGTTACCTTCAAAAAGGAGATGGATATTACTATTACCTACCATGATCCCTGCTACCTATCCAAGCACAATGAAATCCTCGACCCCCCGAGAAAGCTAATTAAGGCTGTTCCCAAGGTCAATCTGGTGGAGATGAAATTAAGCGGGATGGACAACCTGTGCTGCGGTGGAGGTGGGGGGCGTATGTTCACGGAGGTTGAAGAGGAAAAGAGACTTTCGGATATGCGCATCGTTCAAGCCATTGAGGCGGGCGCGGAGATCATTGCCACGGCCTGTCCCTGGTGTCATATTATGCTGGAGAATTCGGTTCGGGATTTGAAAGTTGATGACAAAATAAAGGTGATGGATGTGGCGGAGATCCTGGCAGCGGCTTTGGATCTTTAGACATATTAGTCAAAAACCGAGAAGCTCTCAAGGTAGAAAAACAAATTACGTCGGATTTCAGGATAAGGCCTATCAAGAAGACGAATAATGTTTTTATGAATACGAGGGTGGCAGAGGCAATTTGCTTTGTCCTAAGTCCATCCTGCAGGAATAAATTTTGCCATCAATATTGCTATCACATGGCGAGGAGGATGGCGCTGCCTTATGCGGTGCAAAAGTACTGTCGTTAAAGAAGAAACAAGAGGAGTTTCAATAAGGAATGAACATAATAGTCTGTGCCAAAGAGACCTTTGATACCGAGACCAAAATAGGACTGAATCAGGACGGTTTTATAGATGAGAGCCTTGTCAAATATATTCTTAACCCCTTTGATGAATACGCGGTAGAAGAGGCCATACGATTGACCGAGAATGAAGAAGGTCAGGTAAGCGTTGTCTCGGCAAGTAGAAAGGATCCATCTCAGGCGCTCCGGCATTGCCTTGCTACGGGCGTTGACCGAGCGGTATGGCTCGATTGCAGTGGACTAAATGCAGCCGATGGGCATGTGTATGCCGAGGTTTTGGCACAATGGATAAGTGCCCAAAGGTACGATCTGATATTCTGCGGTAAAGAGGCGGTTGACGATGGAGCATCGGAGGTGCCGTCCCGGTTGGCTGAGATATTGGATCTGCCTCAGGTCAATGTGGCTTCCAAATTGAGCATCAATGGAGGAAAAGCTGAAGTGAGGCGGGATATTGAGGGTGGTGCTGAGATAATCGAGGTCAACTGTCCTTTTCTGCTTTCCGCTCAGAAGGGGCTCAACGAACCTCGATATCCTTCCATGCGGCGTGTGCTCCAGGCCAAGAAAATGGCAATAGAAAAAGTCAAAATTGAGGAGTTGGGTTTAAGCGAAGCGGCCCTGAAGCCTTTTACACTGGTGGAGGAATATATCATGCCACCACCGAAGCGCGCCGGAAAGCTTTTACACGGAAGTCACCAGGAAGCCGTAGCTGAATTGATTACAATACTAAAGGACGAGAGAAAATTTATCTAGATAAGGGGATACATTTAAGTGTCGATTTTGGTTTTTGCTGAGCAAAGGGACAAAAAAATTCGAAAGTCCGCCAAGGAGGCGGTCAGCCAGGGACGTTTCTTGGCTGATAAACTTGGTCAAGAAGTAGCTGTGCTCTTGATCGGTAGTGAAATCTCGACGCAGGTGGCTGAGGTCGAGAAATATGGTCCTCACGAAATCTATCTGGCCGACAACCAGGCCTTGGAGCTGTACAATACTGAGACATATTCTTCGGTTTTGACAGGGCTGTTGAGTCAACTTAATCCCGGACTGATCTTAATGGCTCACACGGCAATGAGCAAGGATTTAGCGCCTCGGGTTGCACAGCGATTGGGTGCCGGGCTGATAACGGATTGCGTGGATATTCACTTGAATGAAGAAGGCATATCTTTTATCCGACCCTTTTACGCCGGCAAGATCCTTGCGAGGATGAAGATAGCTACCCCGATGCAGTTTGTTACCTTGCGCCCAAATGCCTTTCCCCCTGCGGAAAGAACAGGTAAGACTGTGATCCGGAGATTAGATATATCCCTGGATGACCCTCGGGCGAGAACTGTAAGGATTGACAGACTTGAGAGTCAGGGCCCTGATTTAACAGAGGCGGATATCATTGTTTCGGGTGGAAGAGGCTTGGGTGAGAATGACGGCTTTGCCTTGGTCAGAAATCTGGCAGAACTGCTTGATGCGGCTGTGGGTGCCTCTAGAGCCGCTGTTGACGCCGGCTGGATAGATCAACAACAGCAGGTGGGACAGACCGGTAAAGTTGTAAGTCCCAAAGTTTATTTTGCCTTAGGAATATCCGGTGCCATTCAACATATCGCTGGAATGGGAACTTCCAAATGTATTATTGCCGTTAATAAAGATCAGGAGGCCAATATTCATAATATTGCCGATTATTCTATTGTTGGGGACCTTTATGATGTGGTCCCTGTAATGATAGATCAGTTGAAGGCCGTACCTTGAAATCTCGAAGTAAGTTGAGGTTGCTACCGAATTCCATAGAGCTGCCGGCTTTCTGGAAACGGAGCTTGGCCCTTAAGAGAGTTAGACGATACAAGCTGAAATTTTTTTGCTTAGTTAATTCAATCCAATCATGAGATGTTTTCGATAAGGAGTTGTGCGATAATGAATGTTATCCGAATCGATGAATCAAAAATGCGGGACTTTCAACCGGGATGCAAAGTGCAGTTCGTTCATTCCGATAATATGACTTTTGCCCACTGGTCAGTAAAATCGGGCGCAGGCATTCCGGGTCATTCCCATCCTCATGAACAGGTCGTCAATGTCATTGAGGGTGAGTTCGACCTGGTCTTGGGTGATGAGAAAATACGCCTGGGATCGGGTGATGTCGTTATTATTCCACCAAATGTGACGCATTCGGGTACTCCTGTTACCGATTGCCGCATCATTGATGTCTTCTATCCTATAAGGGAAGATTATCGTTAAGAGCCTTGATTCGCAAATATTATTAAGGTGATTTCATTGGCAAAGTCTGTTTGATGTCTCGCTTTGCACGTACTCGAGGTAGCCGTTATCCTGGATGGTATGAGGCATTATTTCAGGGAATAAATGACCATTAACTCGCCCCGCAGTGCGTATCGGAGTCAATTTAATTAAAGGCGGGGCTTTTGGAAATGGCGCGATACAATGTTTTAAATTAAGTTGACGGGAATTGCATGTGAAAGGCGGATCATAAACGTGAGAATTATTCGCTTTGAAGTTTCAGGTGATGTCAAATACGGGATGGTTGAAGACGATATCGTGCTTGTTCTTCAAAATAGCCCTTTTCAGGATTTTCAGATGCCTGGGGGTTCCTTTTCCGTTGATGGAAGCATATATGCGCTCGGCGATGTGAAATTATTGGCACCATGCACTCCCTCGAAATATGTTGGAGTGGCGATCAATTACCATAAGACCATTGAAATAAAAAAGATGTCTATTCCTGAAGAACCTTTCATTTTTCTTAAGCCCAACACCTCGATTATCGGCCCGGATGACGAAATCGTCCTTCCTCGTTTTTCCAATGAGGTTTTCCATGAAGGAGAACTTGCAATTGTCATAGGCAGGAAAGCAAAG
>CAZENC010000124.1:0-8431 GCA_964513115.1 uncultured Desulfobacteraceae bacterium
TTCTTCACCCAGATAAGCCTCGATGACCTTTGGGTTGGATTGCACTTCATCGGGGGTTCCATCGGCAATCTTACTCCCGAAATCAATACATGCTATTCTTTTTGAAATATCCATAATTACTCTTAAATCATGTTCGATCAGGACGATGGTTGTTCCGAACTCCTCATTTACATCCAGTATAAACCGAACGATGTCCTCCGTCTCCTCCAGGTTCATGCCTGTCGCCGGCTCATCCAAAAGCAGGATCTTAGGTTCCGCCGCCAATGCCCTTCCCAGTTCCAACCTCTTTTGAAAACCATATGGAATTTCACTGACCAGTTTCTTTCGGATTCCTTCAATTTCCAAAAAATCTATAATTTCTTCTGCTTTTAAACGGTGGTGGACCTCTTCTTTCAATGTTTTGCCCAGATAAATCCCCCCTGATAACACCCCGCTCTTTAGATACAGATGTCTTCCCAAAAGGATATTATCCAGAACGGTCATATTCCTGAATAGTTCGATATTTTGAAATGTCCTGCCTATACCTAAAGCCGATCTTTGATGAGGTTTTAAAGGGGTCAGATCTACACCTTCAAAAATCATCTTTCCTTGTTGAGGTTTATAAAACCCGCTCAGGCAGTTCAAAATGCACGTCTTTCCGGCTCCATTCGGCCCTATGATAGAAAAGATCTCTCCGTCAAAGACTTTAAGGCTGACATCACTAAGGGCCTGAATTCCACCGAAATTCAGATACAAATTATCCACCCTCAATTGGGGAACCGCCGTCATGTCTTTCTCAGGACAGCCATCTTTTTCTTCTTTTGTAGTGCTTGACATCTGCAAAGCTTTTTTTGCCCCCTTCTTCGGTAATCCCCAAATAGAATTCCATGACGTCTTCATTCTTTTTTAGCTTATCGCAAGGGTCATCCATTACGATTTTTCCGTTTTCCATAATATACCCATGCCTTGCAATATTTAGTGCCATATTTGCATTTTGCTCTATCAACAGAATGGAAATAGACTGTTCATTATTGATTTTCTCTATGATCCCAAAAATCTCTCTTACAATTATTGGAGCCAATCCTAATGACGGCTCATCAAGCATTAATAGACTGGGTTGACCCATCAAAGCGCGACCAATAACCAGCATTTGCTGTTCTCCCCCGCTGAGATACCCTGCCTTCAAATGCAACCTGTTTATTAAAGCAGGGAAGTACTCCAGAATTCTCTCTAAACCCTCCTTCACCCCTTTCCTGTCGTTTCGAGTAAAGGCCCCGACTATCAAGTTTTCATGTGTGGTCAGATCAGGAAATGATCTTCTGCCCTCCGGAACCTGACAGATGCCTAACTTTACAATGTTTTCCGCACTTTCATTATCTATTATTTTCCCTCTGTATTTTATTGTGCCCCTTTCGATTTTACCGTCTTGCGATTTTAATAGACCAGAGATGGATTTCAGTACCGTACTTTTTCCTGCACCATTTGCTCCAAGCAGCGTTACTATATCAGCC
Organism: uncultured Desulfobacteraceae bacterium; assembly: GCA_964513115.1. Classification (GTDB taxonomy): domain Bacteria; phylum Desulfobacterota; class DSM-4660; order Desulfatiglandales; family Desulfatiglandaceae; genus JAFDHL01. The sequence goes on from CAZENC010000124.1 coordinate 1,491, forward strand.
TCCGGGACTTTCAAGGAAACGCCCTTAACTGCAAGAATTATGTCATTATAGACGACCTCAATATTGTCGACTTTCAGCATTTCCAGTTGTCCCTTTATTTATCCGGAGCCTGCTTTAACAGGCATCTTTGGTATCTCATGCGACCGATCAGCGACTTGATTTTATTTCTCTAAAATATATTGCCAGAAATTCCAGTGGTTCCAATGCAAATACGGAATGCACAGTTTTCCCGTCAAAGTAGACGACGTCACCTTTTTTCATTTCGTGTTCCACTGTGCCGTATTTGAAAAGGCATTTACCCTTTATGATATAGGATAGTTCGAAACCATTATTTTTGTGTCGGTCAACACAATTTCCTTTTTTCGCACTTCCTATGCTGATCGAGATGGAGTCATCAATCAGGCCCTTTGGAATTAACAGTTTCAGCTTTAATTTGTGTGCCTCTATTTCCGGTTGGTCCTCAGCCTTAATCAAGATGCATTTCCCTTGATCTTGTTCGAAGAAGGCTGTTATCGGCTCCCCAAGGGAATGAGCTATCTCGGAAAGAAGAACAACTGAAGGACTTACCTTTCCTGTCTCAATTCTATAGATTGTTATATAACTTACGCCGACTCTGTCGGCCAGTTGGTTCATCGTTAGCCCGGTTTTTTTCCTAACGTCCCTAATTCTTAAACCGATCTGTTCCTTTGCTTGTTTTTTCATTGCCCGTCTTGATTTGCTTGAAAGCGGATAAAATCGTATTTTACAATAGGCTGGAAAGACAAGGTACTCTATGCCTTCAGTACTGGGATGTATATCTGATTTGTTGTATTGTCAAGATCATAATATCATAAATGTTATAAACTGAGCAGCTGATTCAAGGGCGACCCTTGATTTTTGACAGAAAGAGAAAACCATTTCGGTGCATAGCTCAGCCTGGCGGCAACTTCAAGTGACGATCAGGGTAAGGTTGAAAAAATGGAATTACAGGATATGGGTCAAAAAGGGGGTAAATTTATGAAGAATACCTTATTCGTTGCACCGCTATCAGCGAAACCAGGCTCATAACTGCGCCGGCCACGAAAGGAATCCTGTAGTCCACCATCCACAATAAGCCGCCGATTGCGGGAAGGAAAACCGCCGCCAGGTGGTTTATGGTAAAGCCCACGGCCATGCTCGGCGCAATATCCCTGGGATCCCCTATCTTTTGAAAGTATGTCTGGATGGCAATGGAAAAATTGAAAAAGACATGGTCCAGAATGTATAGGACCCCTACTATAATCCTGGATTCCACGGTAGCGTAGGCCAGAAAAACGATTATGAGACTCGAATATTCAATTGAAAGGACCTTTCTCTCGCCGAACCTGATAACGGCCTTTCCTATCATGGGGCTCAAGAAATAATTAATTATATTGTTGATAACGAACAGGGCCGTCACCTCCTGGACCGAGAATTGGAATCTCTTGACCAGTAGGAAAACCGCAAAGGCCATGAAGATCTGCCGCCTCGCACCTCCCATGAATGTCATGAAGTAAAACAGCCAGTACTTCCTCCGAAAGATCATCTTCTTTCTTTGGGGCACCAGGTTTCGGTCAGCGGGCTCCTGAAAAAATCCCCATATGGCCGCGGCCATGATGAGGCCTCCTATTAATAGATAGACCTGCGTGAAATTCAATAACGATGCGGCTACATATATGAGAACGCCCACGCCGATATTGGAGGCGGCCGACAGGCTGCGCAGTTTGCCGAAGACCCACGGGGATGTGTTTTCGTCAAAGTACTGAAGTGTCAGGGACTGGTTGGTGGTCTCAAAATAATGGAATCCGAAGCTCATGAACAGGGTGGTAAAGATTAGCCCGGGGTATGAGGGAAAGAGTCCTGTCACCCCAAGGCCAAGCCCCAGGAAGAGGATCGACAATGCGGACAGGCGGTGCTCCTTTATAATCAGCAGTACAAAGATCGCCAAAAGCGCCAGGAAGCCGGGGACCTCCCTTACCGATTGAATCACCCCCACGTGCCTGCCTTCCAGCCCGGCGACTTCCACCGCAAAGTTGTTGAAGAGGATCAGCCAGCCATAAAGTCCGGCCGTAGAGGCGACGGTCAACACGATCAGGTAGCGATACATGGGATTTTGTTTTACCGTCTTCATGGGGTTCGGGCATTATGCCTTTTTCATTTCCCATGTCAAGCATGATATATCTCGCATATCGATTTATCCCGGATGCATGTCGGCAATTATATCGAGGGGTTTCGTAAAATTAACCATAACATTAATTTTAATTGATAAAATCTCGAAAATACTGATATTTACATTGCAAAGAGGGAAATTCCGGCAATGTAAATCTGCTACAATATGTTTTTCCATTTGACGGGAAAACAGGCGCAGGGTGCTTTGGGGGTGACATCTTTGATAAGATATGTATAGTAAAGAATCGTCGCCCAAAGGGCGGGGCTTTATTCTCTCGCAAAACATTATAAGTCCCGCCAGGTGCACGGCAGGCGGGCCATGGCAGTCTGTTTTCAAAAATCGCATCTAAACTTCTGCCGTGGGAGTCGAACGCCCCCATTCCCGCATCGATTAGGCCCGATGTAAACATTGATGCCTAAAGCCACGACAAAGAGTCCCTTCTGGGGCTGTTCAAGGGTGACATTTTAGGCCTCACTAACGTTCCATAAAAGGTCAGTCTATGCGGCTTTTGAAAACAGACCCCCATGCCCACACTTTCACTGTATAGGAGACACAAGGCTCAATCATCAAGGCGAAGCTTGCCCGCCGTGCGGCAGGCGGGGTATGGGACTCTTCGAAAGTGCGCATCTTCCGGATAAAAGTCCCTCCGTTCCATGCCGCGGCCCGAGTTGTTGTCTGCATGGCTAAGGACTAATGGTATCCACATCCTTTCTTTCCAGCAGATCGCAGGGAGGGCCGCTTCCGCCACAGGAGTAGATGCGGACTTAAGAAGAGTGCTATGCCGAGCCTTGAACGGCAGTGCCAGACCAGATATCACCACCCTAAGGGCGGGGCAGCCCGCCTTGGGTGACCAAAGGAGCTTGGCGATTCTGATAACTTAAATTTACGGAGGAGTATCCATGAATGACGTGTACGAAGGACTGAGAGAACACCTGGACAAACTGCCCGGCGGCTTTCCTGCAACCGGGAGTGGAGTGGAGTTGCGCATCCTGGGACGACTTTTCACCCCGGAAGATGCCGAACTGGCTCAGCATTTGACCCTCAAATTGGAACCCGCAATAGTCATTGCCGAAAAGGCCGGTATCTCCGCCGAGGATGCTGCTGAAAGGCTTCAATCCATGGCTCGAAAAGGATTGATATTCAGTATAGAGACCCCCGACAGACCCCATGCTTACATGGCTTCCCAGTTTATTGTCGGAATATGGGAATACCACGTCAATGAACTGGACAAGGATTTCATTAATGATGTTGAAGAATACCTTCCAATCCTTTCCAGAGAGGCGTTCGACCTCGTACCACAACTCCGAACCATACCGGTGGGCAAATCCATCCACGCGGGCCTTGAAGTCCTAGCCTTCGAGCAGGCCGAAAGCCTGATCAGGAAACAAAAGAAGTTCGCGGTGGCACCCTGCATTTGTAGACGTGAGCACCAGATCAAAGGGGGAGGCTGCGGCAAGCTCATGGATGCATGCCTGATGTTCGGATGGGCTGCCGACTATTATGAGCGCAACGGTTTGGGTCGTGCTATTACCCTTGAAGAGACACTTGACATCATTAAAAAGGCAGAAGAAGAGGGGCTGGTACTCCAACCCAGCAACTCCCAGGAAATCGTGAACATCTGCTGCTGCTGCGGCGACTGCTGCCAGGTCCTTCTCAATCTCAAGAGGCATCCTGTGCCGGCTGACATGGTTTCATCCCCTTTTATCGCAGAGGTTGACCGTGAGGCATGTACTGGTTGCGAAACCTGCCTGGAAAGATGCCAGATGGATGCGATTGAGATGGAAGACGATCGAGCCAGCGTGAACAGTGACCGTTGCATTGGCTGCGGCTTGTGCGTGTCAACTTGCCCCGGCGAGGCATTAAGCCTGAAACGAAAACCCGAGGAAATGCAGGCAAGCATTCCCAGAAATCAGATGGAAGCTCATGCGCTCAGGGCGAAAGCCAGGGCTCGGGCAAAGGCGGATCTAACCGACAAACTGGATCGTCATAAGAAAATATGATTGTTGCCGAGATTTTTGATGTGTCAGCGGTCATAGCGCCTTTTTATTTCGCATGGCCGTTGATGCATGCCATAGCCCTCTGAGGGCGCGTTCAGCGTTTGAATAGACCGGTAGTCCTTCGGCCTGAAAAAGACTGCGCACTTCCCTTGACACGGCTTCAACAGCAACGTCCTCGGGCATGTATGCTCTGTTATCAAACACCATTACCACTTCTTTTCCGGTCTCCTCCTTGAGCCGTGCAAGTGTTCCGACAAGGCTTTTGAGATAACTTCCGCTGGGGGGCGGCTCCATGCCGTTTAATTTGAATAGCGAGGGAAGTTCCACTTCCAGGGTCCTAAGGAGCATAATAATAATCAGTACATCCACGGGTTCCCTGGTCAGTATCTCACGGGCCAGGGCCAGTAAGGTTTCAACGGGCAGCGCCGGAGTGCCCGTGTCCAGGGGGTTGGCCATGCTGTTACCCGGTGTGGGAAAGAACTCCCGGAGTATTTTTTGCGTTTCACGGCTGAATGTGGGAACTTCCAGGCCCCAACGGAAAGCCAGGTCGGAGCTGAAGACACCTATGGCTCCGCCTCCTCCAAGGAGGGCGATACTTTGACACGGTGCCTTAAGATATTTCAGGGCCGCCAGCGTGTCCATCATCTCGTCGAGCCCCTGTACGGATGCCGCACCGGCCTGGGAAAGGGCCCCGTCCCACACCTTTGCCTCACCACCCATTGATCCTGTGTGACTCATGGCCGCCCGGCCCCCCAGAGGGGTCAGCCCGCCCTTCCATACAACTACCGGTTTTTCAGGGGTGACTTTTTCGACCAAATCCAGAAATCTCCTCCCGTCCCCTATCCCTTCGAGGTAGGCCGCTATATATCGGGTTTCCGGATCGTCAGCCAGGTAATCCAAGAGTTTTACGGCATCCAGGTCACATCCATTGCCAAAGGACACTACCTTGCTAAGGCCAAGACCCAAAAACCGGGCTTCATACCCAAAGTCGGATGCAACCCCGCCGCTTTGAGAGACCATGGCGACCGGGCCGGGCTCTTTTGAAAAACCTGAACCGGGCAAAAGCGTGATTCCCCCACTGGGACAGTGAATTCCGAAGCAATTGGGGCCCACTACCCTCAGTCCTTCTGCAGCAATCCGTGCGACTTCGGCCTCTAGGGCGGCTCCTTCTCGCTCGCCTGTTTCGCCGAACCCTGCAGAATGGATTTGGACGCCCGCCAACCCATGATCCAGGCATTCCCGCATTACCCCGGGTACTGCCCTTGCAGGGACTGAAATCGAGGCCAGGTCCACAGGGCCTTCTACCTCGCTCAGGCTCCTGTAGATCTTCAGTCCCGCTATTTCCCCGCCTTTAGGAGAAATGGGATAAAGGCCGCCCTGATAGCCGTACTGAATATGACTTAAAACAACCAGTTTTCCGAATGAATCTACGGTTGCAGCCCCGCCGAACATAGCAAGGCCTCGCGGGTTGAACATCCGGTCAAGTTGTTGACGTTCTTCAGGTTCCATGAAATCCGGTTTTTTATGGGGCCTATGGATTCCTCTTACCGCTTTATCACCTCAGTGCCAAGGCGTTCAGGAATCGACAGAAGTTGTCTCGATCCGGGCCCTCTCTTCTTCCAGGTATCGCTTCAATCGCTCAAGGGAATCAGCCCCATAGACCTGAAGCCAGTCAGCAAGTATTTCATCCATGGGCACATCAGCATAAAAGCCGCGGTCCCTGACATACTCTATATGCAATTCCCCGTCCAGGTTATGGGAGTGGAATATCCCATCCTGTCTGGCATCAAACTCCACCGGCGCAATGCGGTTCTCACGGCACATGGCCAGGTCGAATGCTGGAGTCGCCTTGACCCATTTTTCCTCCAGGTAGAGCTCGCTGTAACCGTGGCAACTGAACAGGTTTGTCCCCATCACCTTTATCAGCCTGGGTGAAATAAGATGGTTTCGAATATCCGCGAGGTGCACCCGCGCGGGTATTCCGGCCGCCCGGGCAAGTGCGGCCAGAAGCGCGGCCTTTTCAACACAGAATCCCCTGCCCCTTTCAAGGGTCTGGCTTGCCCGGTAATTTTGAAGTGCATGGACAGGTACCAAGGGCGTATACTTGATTTCATCCCTTACCCAGTAGAAGAGGCTCCTGGCCTTGTCAGCAGTGTCTTTAAGGCCCCCGCACAAATCCTTAGACCTCTGTTCTATATCCGGGTTGTCGCTGTCGATCCCTGGCGCGGGTCTCAAAAACTCATCTACCTGTTGCATGATATTCCGTTTTTTTAAGTTTAGAGGAATGGGAAGGCGACTGAAGCAATCAGAAAAAGGCATTAAGCCCAAAAAAAAGTGACCATATCCAAAAATTCAATAAAGGCTAAACAAATCCAGCTATACAGTCAAGGAAAAGCAGAAGACAGATATCAGAGTTGAGGGGTTAAGATTTTTTTTGACTATCCCCTTATTCATCACTATATTATGGCCGAGGCTTTTATCCATGGCAACGCAACAAGGTTCCAAACTCTTTCTCGTTTTCCTGATTTGCTCATTAATCCTTCTTCTAAGGCTGTTCTGGACCTATATCTCAGCCATCGTGCTTGCACTTCTGATCGCAAGTGTGTTCTATCCGATCTACTTCTTGATAAAGGGCAAGTTAAAGGGCAAAGAGACTTCATCGTCATTGATTATGATCCTTTTGATCTTTCTGGTCCTGATCATTCCGTTGGGCTGGTTTGTCGGCACCCTTTCCAATGAGGCCTTTGATTTCTATAACCACAGCCGCAGTGCGGTTT
>CAZENC010000125.1:0-8390 GCA_964513115.1 uncultured Desulfobacteraceae bacterium
CGACCGGGGCCGGCAAGAGCGTTTCAATAAACACCATGATCAACAGCCTCTTGTTTAAGGTCTCGCCGGACGTAGTCCGCTTTCTCATGATTGATCCAAAGAGGATTGAGCTTTCCGTGTATCACGATATCCCCCACCTGCTTCACCCGGTTGTCACTCAACCGAAGGAAGCCACAAAGGCACTCAGATGGGCGGTAGAAGAAATGGAAAGGCGTTATATGCTCCTTTCCGACAAGGGCGCAAGGAATATTAATACTTATAACCGCAAGGTTCTCAAAGAACAAAAATCCGACTCAGCCGACGACGTTGACGGCAAGATAAAGACCCTGCCCTATATCATTCTTGTCATAGATGAACTGGCCGACTTAATGATGGCCTCCTCAAGGGAAGTGGAAGAGGCGATCACACGCCTGGCCCAGATGGCCCGTGCCGCTGGTATCCACCTTATTATTGCCACACAAAGGCCTTCTGTAGACGTCCTCACGGGCATTATCAAGGCCAATTTCCCGGCTCGAATCTCTTTTCAGGTCTCCTCTAGGGTCGATTCAAGGACCATCCTTGATTCAATGGGTGCTGAAACGCTTTTGGGAGAGGGAGACATGCTGTTCATGCCGCCCGGAGTAGGTCGCATTATGAGAATCCATGGGGCATATGTGTCTGAAGAAGAGACAAAGGGGGTAGCCGACTTTATCAGGAATCAGCAAACACCGGATTATGATACAACCATTTTATCCGACATCGCCCGGAATGCCTCATCCGAAGAGGAGGAAATAGAGCTGGACGAAAAATATGACCAGGCCGTGGAAATTGTACTTGAAACAGGCCAGGCATCCATTTCCATGTTACAGCGCAAACTCAGGGTGGGCTACAACCGGGCTGCCCGGATGATAGAGGCTATGGAAAAAGACGGAATTGTAGGCCCCTCGAACGGCGTTAGAGCGCGAGAGGTTTACGGAAGAAAGAGCATTTAAAATGATAAAACTACTTCGCAATAAATACCTTTTTCTTTTCTCTTTTATTTTGCTTGCCTGGCAGAGTCCCGTATCCGGCGACGATAGGTTATCCGGTATTATTGAAGGTGTACATCAAAAATACCGTAACCTCCCCGGCCTTGAAGTGGGGTATACTCGGGAAGTAATCACGCGTTCAATGTCCATGTTGGGCTCCCAGGCCAGAGGAGATCTGGCTACAGGACATATATATTTTAAGCCTCCCCATTTTCTGAGGCTTGAGCAGGAAACACCAAAACACGAGACTATTATAACCAATGGAGAAACGCTCTGGTGGTACATCCCCGACAAAAAGAGTGCCCACAAGTATCCTTCCGAGAAATTCGGCAAGGAATTAAACCTCTTGAGCGATATATTCCGCGGATTCACCCAGCTGGAGAAACGATTCAGGGTTGGAATTGTTGATCAGAACGACGAGGGTGAATACCTGGTCCAACTCAAACCGGACCCACCCTGGCAGGATATTGACCGCATACGCATCACGGTGACACCCAAATACGATATCCGGGTCTTGGATATCTACAATCAGTTAGGCAGTATAACCCGCTTTACGCTTAAAAACCTGGACGTGAAAGAGGCTTTTGAAAAGGACTTTTTCTGCTTTAAGCTCCCTGAAGGGGTCCAGTTAGTTGAGGAGTAACCCCCCTATTCGAGGACAAAGAAATGTCCTGCCGTCTCCTCATAAGTGCCTCAAACAGGTGTTCCGCGCAGAAATTGGGAATAGATTAGGCGGTATGGCAAAACTCCTGAGATCTTAAGGTTTACCTGACCATAACCCTTGACAGCAGTCGTCCTACACGCTTTAGACTCATAAGATTGTCAGCCGGCAAAAAATAATCAACAAAAGGAAGCGCAATCCTCATCCCATGACATACAGGGCGGTATTCCGGATCACCTGCCAAAGGATTCAGCCAGATAACACAATAAGCCTTTCGGCTCAGTTCCGCCATCTCCCTACGCAAGAGTTCCTTTCCCCCAAGATCCCAACCGTCACTCAAGATAACCACAACAGTCCTTCGACTGACAAGCATCCGTCCGTGGTCCTTATTAAACTGGTGAAGCGAATAACCGATCCTCGTTCCACCTGACCAATCCGGGACCTCTCCGGCAATACGTTCAATGGCCCTGTCTATACTCAGATGCCGGACCATGAAGGTGATGGAAGTCAATGAGGTTGAAAATACAAAGACCTCCGCCTTGGGTCCAACACCCCTTAGTCCCAGCATGAAAGGCATAACAAATCGGGCGTACCGATCCATGGACCCGCTCACATCTGCAAGGATTACCAAACGTTTGAGTCTTTTCTTTTTTTCTTTGTAAAACAACTCCACAGGAAGCCCATCCGTCTTAAGGCTCTTTCTCATGACGCGTGGGAAGTCCGTATACCCCCGCTTTCGGCTTCTCTTGGTCCGCCGGGAGACCTGAATCAGGAAAGGTTTGATCATCCTCTTCAGGGCAAGTTGCGCGATATGAATATCAGCATTTTCAAACCGGCCGAAATCCTTTTTCTCGACATTTGATACGGGACTGTAGGCGACACCCTCAAGCCATTCCTTTCTGTCATTCAAATCCAATTCGGAAGATTGCTCTGCACTAAAGTCCTGAAGGACATTCAAGTCCGGATTTCCTCTCCTGTCCTTGCGTCTGCGTGAAAGACTTTCCACTTTTGCAGGTTTCCTGTCGGATCGGCTCCAGAATTCGTCGAAGAGATTTCTGAACTGGGTCCACTCGAGGTCGTTTGTGACCAGGTTTGCCCGGAGAACTGCAAGGACATCGGGTCTTTCTAAAATGTCTATTTCTTCCAGGCTGCGGAGGGAGTCATGGACACTACTCTGGAAAATCCTGAAGCCTAGTCCCTTGAGAAAATCTGCAAACCGTACTACCTTTCCCGCAAGACCGGGCATGTCAATATTTTCTGAGGAAACAAGTGACGTTGACAAATTAATAGCAGCTCCTTATATGGACTTTCAGGTTAAGAGAAAACAGACCCCCATGACTTGCCCGCCGTAAGTTTGCAGGGCCCCTGCTTTACAAGCATCAAGGCGAAGCTTGCCCGCCGTACTTCAGGCGGGGTATGGGGCTCTTCGAAAGGACGCATTCCGCACCTTGAGCCTTGTGCCTTACGCCTAAAGCCTCAATATAGATGCGGACTGGAGAAGAGTGCCATTCTCCGAGCCTTTTAAACTTCATTCTTATGTACGGTAGATGGGCCATGGGGGTCTCTTTTCAAAAATCACATCCAAACTTCTGCCGTAAAAGTCGAACGCCCCCATTCCCACAAACATCCGGCCCGGGGTAGACATTGCAGCCTAAGGCCACGACAAAGAATCCCTTCAGGGGCTGTTCACCGCTGAAATTTCAGTCCTCACTAACGTTCCATAAAAGGCCAGCCTATGCCGCTTTTGAAAACAGACCCCCATGCCCCTGCTTTACAAGCATCAAGGCGAAGCTTGCCCGCCGTACCCGCCAAACAAAAGGCGGACAAGCGGCAGGCTGGGCACAAGGATCGAGGTATGGGGCTCTTCGAAAGGACGCATCTTTCGGATAAAAGCCCCTCTGCCCATTGCAGCGGCCCGAGTCGTGGTCTGCACTGCAACGCCCCAATGGAATCCACAGCCTTACATTCCAGCAGGCCGCAGCGAGGGCCGCTTACGTCGTAGGAGTAGATGCGGACTGGAGAAGAGTGCCATTCCGAGCCTTTTAAACTTCATTCTTATGTACGGTAGATGGGCCATGGGGGTCTCTTTTCAAAAATCACATCCAAACTTCTGCCGTAAAAGTCGAACGCCCCCATTCCCACAAACATCCGGCCCGGGGTAGACATTGCAGCCTAAGGCCACGACAAAGAATCCCTTCAGGGGCTGTTCACCGCTGAAATTTCAGTCCTCACTAACGTTCCATAAAAGGCCAGCCTATGCCGCTTTTGAAAACAGACCCCCATGCCCCTGCTTTACAAGCAGCAGGGAGGGCCGCTTGCAGCGTAGGAGTAGATGCGGACTGGAGAAGAGTACCATGCCGAGCCGATTTAACTGGCATAGCCAACCAACATAACCCCACCCAAAGAGACTGTGTCGCAATGTCATTCCGAGGCGATAGCCGAGGAATCTTATATTCGCAATTGGTTATTATTAAAAGATTTCTCCCTTCGGTCGAAATGACATAAAGAGCTAAAACCAGTATTATGACACAGTCTCTAAGGGCGGGGCCTTATTCCCCGGTCAATCCTCAGAGGTATGCTGCTCGCTGCTCCTCATTAACCCATACTTCCTCTTTGAATTTCTTAATATCCTCCTGGTATTTGAGGATACACCCCAGCGTCTCCATGACAATTTCTTCATCCAGATGCTGCCGGTGCATGGCCATAAGGGCCTGTGCCCAGTCCAATGTTTCCGAGATGCCCGGTCTTTTCAGGAAATCAACAGTCCTGATCTTCTGCATAAAGCGGGCAACCTGTTCTGAGAAACCGGACTCTATACCGGGGAGCCGGGACATTATAATCCTGTATTCCTTCTCAAAGCTGGGATATTCAATCCAGTGGTAAAGGCATCTCCTTTTTAGGGCGTCGTGGACATCCCGGGTACGGTTTGAGGTCACCACTACCATGGGCTTATTTTCCGCCTTCAGAGTACCGATTTCAGGGATTGTAATCTGGAAATCGGACAAAACCTCAAGCAAAAATGCCTCAAACTCCTCATCTGAGCGGTCAATCTCGTCTATAAGCAACACCGGGGACTTTTTCTCTGACCTCATAATGGCCTCAAGCAAGGGCCGTCTGATCAAAAATTTTCGGCTGTAGATCGTTTTCTCAATATCCCTCTTCTCCTTTGAACCCTGCTCCTCAAGCCTTATGTGCAAAAGCTGCTTTGGGTAATTCCATTCATAAAGGGAAGTAGAGGCATCAAGTCCTTCATAACACTGAAGACGAATAAGCTCCGTATTGAAAAGCTTCGCCATCACGATGGCCACTTCAGTCTTACCTACCCCGGGCTCCCCTTCGAGAAAAATGGGTTTTTCCAGACGGTTTGCCAGGTACAGGACGGTGGCAAGGGCGCGATCGGCAACGTAATGCGCATCGGCCAGATCAGCAACAACCTGTTCAATGGATTCGAAATGATGAGCACTCAAAGTTTATCTCCTTTCCGTGCAACTACATATCGCAAAATATCCAAATTGAAAACAAATTTCCTTTATGCTATAGGTTTTGGAAAAAATTCGAATATCTAATATTTCAATGACAAAAACAAGGAAAATGGAGGCGCAAATGACAAGGCATCTTATTTAAAACATTTGAGTTTTTGTCATTAGATATTGTTTCGAATTTCGTGCTTGGGATTTCGAATTTGTCCTTCGACTTTGCTCATGATGGTGAGCCAATAGAACCATTTCTGATTTCGTGCTTAGAATTTGTTATTGAAATGTCATGAAACCCCTAAAGAAAACCTCTTCTACTGAAATCCTCCAGGTCCGGTTAACTGAACTGGAAGAAAGGGCTGCCGAAAGGGAGATTCACATCCATTATGATATGCTTGAAGCAGCAGGACTCAAGCTTAAGGACGGGGTCTGTAAAATAAACGGAGAATACCACATCTTCATTGACAAACGAAAACCAACCACTGAAAAAATTGACATCCTTGAGGATTGCCTCAATCATCTTCTTCAGGAAGATATCACCTGACCGTTGATTCTCTACGATGAGACCCCTTATATGCATGTATAGGCAACAATATAAAAAGAAACTGGTAATAAATTGAAGTTTCGGTTTATTCTGTTAATATATGTCCAATAAAAAATAAAGGGCATTGGTTACTGGTCAGCCTAATAGGGTTATGAAAAGACTTCATAACCCTTCCGCATTTAGTTGTTTTTTCTTTACGCACAGATTCATATGAAAAGCCCGAAAATTAACAATCGAAATTCATCAGACAATTGAACACTGAGAACCAAAAACATCAATCTAAATTCACCAGCCTGAAACCATCATGGCGGGCATTAAGGCTTGTCATTATTTTGCCGGCCCTGTTTATATTGCGTCCCGCCACAACCGACGCACAAAAGGATCAGCCCTGCTTGAACAGGATCTCCTCAAAGGATTCTATTATTGTTGCAGCCCCTGACGGGAGAATCCTTTCAAGCAAAAACGAGACAAGAAAATTTGTCCCCGCATCCACACTCAAGCTACTTACCTCCCTTGCCGCAATTCATCACCTGGGACTGCACTACAGGTTCCTGACCGAGTTCTATATGGATTCAGGGCAAAACCTGAAAATAAAGGCCTATGGAGACCCCTTCTTGATATCGGAGGTGTGGCGGGAAATCGCGGGTATCCTGGCGAACAGGGTCCGCAATGTTAATGATTTGATACTTGATACCACCTATTTCTCACATCCTATCGTAATCCCGGGCCGCAATCGTTCGACCAACCCTTATGACGCGCCGGTCGGAACCTTGTGTGCCAATTTCAACACGGTGTTTTTCGACCGGGATAAACACGGAAGAATCGCCTCAGCAGAAACACAAACACCTCTGATTCCGTATGCCCGAAAAAAAATACTTTCCCTGGGACTAAAAAAGGGACGCTACACCTTTTCCCATGATCCAAAAGACGCAGCACGTTATGCCGGAGAACTGTTTATATACTTCCTCAAACAAAAGGGTAAAAAGTTCAACGGAAAAATCAGCTTGGGAACCGTGGGACCTGAAGACAAGCTCATTCTTTCGTACCGATCCTCCTTCACACTGGAGCAGGTACTGAAGAAAATGCTTGAATTCTCAAGTAACTTTATCGCCAATCAAATCACTATTTCCTTAGGCGCCCGGGCATATTGCCCGCCCGGCAACTTATCCAAGGGTGTCCGCGTAGTTAATGACTATGCCAGAAAAGAACTTGCCCTGAGAAATATTACTGTTGTCGAAGGATCCGGGATCTCGAGAAAGAACCGTGTTTCAGCCCTGGACATGCTGACTATCCTGAAGCGATTCGAGCCGTATCGACATATATTAATGAAGAAAGACAACCTAATTTTTAAAACCGGCAGTCTTAAGGGTATCCGGACACAGGCAGGTTACATAGAGGGAATAGACGGCACCTACTTATTTGTTGTTTTTCTGACGGGGGAGGATTTGAAAATCGACTCCTTAGTAGACTGTATAAGGCGTGACATTACAGACCGCGGGGCTCATCTGTAATATTTACGACAGGCTCCTAGGCTTACAGGAATTTCAGCCAACCTCTCCCGCAAATTCAATCTCCTGCAATATGGATGGGTGCTCCTCAAGCCATTTAACGAATATATCAACAAGGTTCGGGTCAAACTGAGTGCCTGCATTTCTCTTAAGCTCGGAGATCACCCTCGAGAGGGGCCCACCTTCCCTGTAGGGCCGTGTAAAACCCATTGCATCAAATGCATCGGCTATTGTAACAATTCTGGATTCCAGGGGAATTTCTTCTCCTTTCAATCCGTCCGGATATCCATCACCGTCCCATCGTTCGTGGTGGCTTCGGATAATATAGTCTATCTTAAAACCGTATAATCCCTTTACAATACCGGCTCCCACTACAGGATGCTGCTGTAGAATCTCCTTTTCTTCTTCAGTCAGTTCTCCCGGCTTGTTAAGAATTTTGTTTTCTACTCCCACCTTTCCTATGTCATGCAATACACAGGCAATCTTCAGAATGTATTTGCGTTCGTACGAAAAACCAAGCTTGTTCGCCAGCATTTCAGCCATCTTGACAACCCTGTCACTGTGTTTGCGTGTAAACGGGCTGTTGGCTTCCACAGTATCGGAGATGGTCTTTATGCCTGAAAGAAACATGGTCTCCATCTCTCGCTGATGAAATTTGATAAGGTAGTTGCTGTAGAGCATAGTTTCAAGACTTGTGGTATAGATTTTCAGCGCGTTTTCAAGTTCAGACGAAATAGCCTTTTCAGAGCCGAGATAGAAATAACCCAAGAAAACCTCATGTTCCAAACGACTCAAGAAAAATGATAAATCATCTGGATTCAAGCGGAGTTTTTCATCAGCACTTTCTTTATTATTATTATTTTCGCAATAGAATTTCTGGTTGGATAATAGTGAACCGTCTTCAGGAAGATTAACTTTTGCAGAGTCTCTGGTAAATATCCATGGTTCTTTAAAGGAGTCGTTCAGGTTGTCATACAGGACAAGAATCGCCGTATCCGGTTTGAAACGCGACAATATATTGTTCTGGTACTCATTTACCCGTTCATCGAATACCATCATCTTGTTGACTTTTTGATCGAGTGCAAGCAGATTTCGAAGGTCATCGTTCAGGGATTGCAATTGACTGGTTCGCTTTCTCACTAAGTTTTCCAGGTCTCTCTGGTAATTGCGCTTCACTTCGATCAAAAGATGATGTTC
>CAZENC010000126.1:0-8317 GCA_964513115.1 uncultured Desulfobacteraceae bacterium
TATTCCCCAAAGGGCGCCTTTTATTTGCCTCCACTCCGGAACGAACCTCTGGAATAGCGTCTTTTGCGCCTCAAGCTCTCGGGCAACCTCCCAGCCCATACTCTTTTTATCTTGTTCCATGATATTACCCCCTATCTCGAAACTTATTCAACTCAGATCTACTCTAATCAAGACCATACTCTTATCCCTGAACCGTACCAACATTCAGTGCATACTGTAGAATTACATAGATAAGGTACACACCCAACAGCCAGGCACCCTGCCATCTCTTGAACCAACCGTCTTTGCCCATGAAAATGAAAACCCGAAATGAATAAAGGATGATAAGCATGGTCGGGAAGTGGAAATGGAAAAAGTTGGCCGGAATCGCCAGGGGCCTTGCTGCTGCAGCAGCGCCGATGACGAACAGGCAGTTTAAGACATCAGCTCCCACGACATTACCCACCATGATTTCAGGATGGCCCTTCCTGACGGAGGCAATCGCCGTCATGAGTTCGGGAAGAGACGTGCCAAAGGCCACCATTGTACAGGCGATGATGTCATCCGGCACCCCGATTCTATGGGCGATCTCCGAGGCGCTTGGGACCAGGATCCTGGCCCCGAGCACCACCAAGAAAAGGCCCCCAAGGAGCATGAGCCAGCTTTTTCCCAGGCTCACCAATTCGGAATCATCCTCGTTTTCCCCTTCCATGGCCAGATCTCCTCCCCGTTTGGCCCAGACATAGGTCATGTACATGTAACAAGCCAGTAAAATTAAGAGGAAAAAGCCTACCCATCTATGCAATATCGGCTTCCCGGACATAGTAACCAGGATAAGAACCGAAATGATGACAAGCAACGTGGCTGCCCCCACCTGCACCCATCCGGTTCTGTTGAGAATAAAACGGTTCACGGGCACGGCAGTCAACACGCATGTCAAGCCGAAAATCAGGCCGGTATCGGCAATAATTGATCCAACTCCATTTCCCAAGGCCAGGCCCGGATTTCCCATCCAGGCGGCCATGACAGAGACAACCGCCTCCGGCGTGGTTGTTCCTAATGAAATGATTGTCGCGCCGATAACAATTCTGGGCAGGCCGGTTCTGCGGGCCAGGTGAACGACGCCGTCAATCATCCAGTCAGCCCCCTTGGAAAGCAGCAAGATACAAACGACTATTAAACCTATGAGGAGAATCGCAGGAAACCCCGCTACCAGGTTATTCAGGAGTGTTTCATCCCCAATCCAGCGTAAAATGTTCGTTCCCATATCCAATCCTTTCTGAACCTAAGATTTGAGAAAGCATCAAAATCTTCCAGATTTTCCGGTGCAACCCAAATCTCTATGATATAAAGACAAACAAAAAACGTGCCAAAAAAACCTCTAAAGATAAAAAATACAAACTGCTACTAAATACATAATGATTATTACACGATCATTGACTTTATTTATCATAATATTACCAAATCAAAAACCTACAGATGACAATTCAAGGAAAAAATGTCTCCTTTCTGTTTACACCAAGATGCATAAGACGCCACCCCTTGTCACTGTTTTTATTCGCCTTCGCCAGAATACCCTATAGCTTGATAGAGGGATGAATGGCGTGGCGAACCGGGCCGAAGCTCTTTTGAGTGCCCGTCCTCCACAGTAGCCTGCTACGGAGAATGGAAAGGCGGGTTGGCTTCGGCGCAATTCCGCTTTGATACTCCGCAGCTTGCTGCGGAAAGCTTCATTGAGAGAAAGAGAGATTTTGGAATCCTGGGCGTTTAGCAGTTTCATATGGCACCCATATTGCAGTATTGAAATAATAGAGTAATTTCCGGTGTGTGTTTTCAAAAACACTTTAAAAACCTCGGGGTAAATCTATGAAGGAAAAGAGAGTTGAAGAAATCCTTTTGCCCTTCAGGAAGGGCGTACCGCTTTGTCCTTCAGTAACTACGAGCGATAAGATTACTCATGCAGTCGAGTTGATGGTGGACAACAACCTCAAGTGTATCGCTGTAGTCCGAAACGAGCGGCCCATTGGCATGGTATGTCTTGAAGACGCTTTTAAAAAGCTGGGCCTTTTCGTTTAAATTCCCGCACATCTACTCCGGCCTCTTTCATAAGTCTATGAAGATATTGTCTCTGAATACCTGCCATTTCAGCCGCCCTGCTTATATTTCCCCTGCTTTCCCCAAGGAGTGATCGTATGTACTGCTCGTGGAACATCGAGATCATCCTGTTTTTGGCTTCTTTAAAAGACAGACGATGCATATCTTCATCAAATTCCGGATAGAGGGACTCGTTTTCGTTGTCCAAGAAAAGGTCTTTCACCTCAAGCGTATCTGTTCTGCAAAAGATAACACTCCGCTCAATGATATTTTCCAGCTCCCTGACATTGCCTGCAAAATCCTGCGAAAGAAGTGCCTGCATGGCCGAAGGTGAAATATCCCGGATATCTTTCTGGTTGATCCGGGCATATTTTTTCATGAAATGGTAGGCCAAAAGGGGAATGTCTTGCTTTCGTTCCCTTAGCGGAGGAACGTTGATATTGATAACGTTCAGCCGATAATAAAGGTCTTCCCTGAAAAGTTTCTCTTTGATATCTGATTTGAGGTTATGATTTGTAGCGGCAACAAAACGTATGTCCGCCCTTTTTGTAACCGTACTCCCCACCGGTTTATATTCGCCTTCCTGAAAAAGTCTTAAAAGTTTTGTTTGCATATGCGGGCTCAGGTCACCTATCTCATCCAAAAAGAGGGTCCCTCCATTTGCTTCTTCAACCAGTCCTTTCTTGTCTTTCCAGGCACCTGTGAAGGCTCCTTTGATGTGACCGAAAAGTTCGCTTTCTAAGACCTGTTCGGGAATTGCAGTGCAGTTAACAGTAATGATTTTTTTTAGGGCCCTTAGGCTATTTTCATGAATTGCCTTGGCAACCAATTCCTTTCCGGTGCCGCTCGCACCGGTGATTAGAACGGTGGCCATGGTGGGAGCAACCTGTCTGATGCGTTCGAATATTTCCTTCATCACGGGGGTCGCCCCGACCAAGGGCGAAAAACCACCCTTCTCGGCCAAGGCCTGCCGAAGGGCCAGATTCTCCCTTATCATCTCCCGCCACTCCATAACCTTATCTATAGTAAGCAGAATCCTTTCTCTCCGGAACGGCTTGGTTATATAATCGTATGCACCTTTTTGAATCGCCTCTACCGCGGTCTCAATAGTTGCATAGGCGGTCATGATAACTACACAGACCTCCGGCCTGATTTTTTTGACCTCCTCAAGGAGTTGAATACCGTCCATTGCGGGCATCTTCAAATCCGTTATCACCAGATCAAATGGACTTTTTTTGAATAATTTAACCGCTTTCACCGGATTCGTAGCCGTATCCAATTTGTGATCCGTCTCCTCGGAAATAATCCTTTGCAGAAGAGCCAGCATGTCTTTTTCATCATCAACTATCAAAATTCTGCCAGCCATTATTTACCCCCGAGTTTTAGTGAGAAATTTCAAGGTAAAGGTCGTTCCACCCGGTTTTCCCTGAGAATCGTCAGTATGGCTCACACAATCTATCGAACCTCCGTACTTGGCGATAATACCGTAGCTTACGAACAAACCCAGACCGGTTCCTTTACCTTCTGGCTTGGTAGTAAAAAAAGGTTCAAAGATATGGTCAATATCTTCTTCTCTAATTCCTATGCCATCATCCTGGAACTGAACAACGGCCTTCCTTGTGCGTCGTTCTAGAAACGTGCGAATCATTAATGTGCCTCCTCCTGACATAGCCGCAAGGGCATTGTTTGTCAGATTCAAAAAGACCTGCTGTAACTGACGTGAATCCCCCCTAACCAGTGGGATCTTTCCCACTAAATCCAGGACAAGTTCAACATCGCTCATCTCAAAGGTATGCTTTACAACCTGGATTATTTCCCCCAGGCAATTATTCAAATCAGAGTACTTCGAGTTCCCATCTCCAAGACGGGCGAAACTCAACAGATTTTCCACCACCTGCTTGCAATGCAGGCCCTGTCTTTCAATGGTCTTTAAATCTTCAAACTGCTGAGTGCCCTTACCTGTATTTCGCAGCAAAAGATCGCAGAAACCCAGAATGACTCCCAAAGGATTATTGATCTCATGGGCGACTCCCGCCGCCAAGGTTCCAAGAGAAGCCAGTTTTTCCGTATTAACCAACTGCCTTTCCAAATGTTTGTTTTCGGTAACATCCCGGGCGATGCACAATACGGAACTCACTCCTCCCTCTTCGTCCTTAAGCGGCATGAAATTCGAGCTGATCCAGATTTCATGTTCTCCAACTTTCAACTCAAATTCACCCCGCACACTTTTTCCGAGTTTATGGACCAGTCTAACCAATTCGAGTTGTTTTTCAGCGACATCCTCAGGAAACAAACTCGAAATATCCTTTCCTAAAAATTCCTCAGCACGCCCACCAAAAAAACTGGCGGTAAAGCTGTTCATGGAGTGAAATTTACCATCCGTATCGATCGTAAAAATAAAGTCCTCAGCACTCTCCACTAAAGAACGGTATTTCTCTTCAGATTTTTTTAGATCTTCTGTCCTTCTTTTTACCCTTTCTTCCAGAACGCGAGACCATCGCATTTCAAAGAACAAAATGGCCGATGTGCTTAGCAGAATGGCCAAAATGACCAATCCCTGTAACAGGAATTGCATCAGATAGCCTTTATGGACAGCCCCTTCTATTTCGGATACGGGGGCCACTACCGCCACCGACCATTTTTGGGGCGGACTTTCGGACACAACGATAGGGCTGAAGGCAATCAACTTCTTTATTTTTCCGGTAATTCCTCGATGCCAACCGGCAAAATACCAGCCCATGCCCTCGAGGCCCTTCAGCATCTTCTCTTTCTGAATAAAGTTTATCTTCCCACTGGAAATGTCGGGGTATTTCTCTTCCCGGGCCTTGAAAGCACTCTTTCCAATGAAACCGGCATCAGGATGAAAAAGGAAGGTTCCATTCTCAGCAATGATCCAAGCATAGCCCGTTTTTCCGGATCGCACGCTTCTCAAAAAGGGGGTAAGGAACCAGGATACGTTGACATTAAATATTAGCAGCCTCTGGGAATCACCCTCCAGAGAAACGGCTAATATCAGACTTATTCTTGAGGGCCCAATCTGAGGTTGAGAGATCCAAACTCTTTTTTCATCAGGTGCCTTAACAACCGGTAGGGAAAAATTTTTTTTATCCAGTGGCTCGGTTACAGACCAATGTCGATAAGGCGTAAAAATATAAGTCTTTTGATTCTTCAGGTCCCCTATTTCAATTTTCCAGACCCCTCTCCCCATAACACGGGAAAAACTCTTTTGTATACTCTCGTACTGTTCCTCCATATCACAAGTATTAAAACACTTCTCATTACTAAGCATGAGGATCTCTTTTTGTAAAAATCCCAGTTCTCGCTCTATGAAAACGGCCACATGACGGGCAATGACCAGTTGTTCTTCATTAAACCGGTCTGCCACCTGTCTTCTCATCTCCCTGGCAGACCATAGGCCCAGCAAAATGCCCGCAGCCAGGAAAATCATGGCAATTAAGCACACAACAATGAAGATGTTTCTTCTTATACCTCTGAATTTATGTCCATCCATTAACAATCCCTCATCGAAGTTCCTTTTATTCCCGATCTTTCGGGACAGAAAATCCCCGGATGAAAGGAATTAGTAGTTTAAAAGTTTTTGCAAAGTTAGTTTTGAGTGCCCATGGTATTGGAATCCTATACCACCAAGCCATCGGAGCCGAACTTTGGGTCGAACTGCAAGCATTTTCTTGAGGCAGGCCTTTCCTTAATCTCTTAGAATCTCCTCCATCTCAAAGAATAGGTCCTGCTCTCGAATCACACCCACAAGCTCTCCCGACCTCATAACAGCCAGACGCCTGACCCTGTTTTCGACCATCATACCGGCGGCTTCCATGAGATTTGATTCGCAATCAATCGTCAGGGGTGCCGGGGACATGATCCCCTTGATAGTCTTCTTCGCCAGTTCTTTCACCTCTCTTGTGAACATGCCCTCCCAGAACATTGGGGAATATTTTATACTGTCCGCCATGGAAGGCTTGGGCACTGAAAGATAGGCGGGCATGATCCCTTCAAGTAAATCCGTAATGGCAAGAATTCCCCGGACCCTTTCGTTTTCGTCCAGCACGAGGACAGAGCGGTGACCTGTTTCCATAATCCGACTGGTGGATAGCTTTGAAACAAAAGTTTCTTTCAGATGAAAAATTGCCTCCCTGATAGTCTGGTCCCCTTTCAGTGTAGTGTATTCCTCAATGGGTATCATAACTTCCGCAACACTTTTCTCTTCAGGGGGCTCGGCCCTCCTCCCATGCCTGTATGCTTCCGATATTTTTGAGGCCAATAGATCCATATCACAGGGTTTTGACAGATAATCGAATGCCCCCTCAACAAGGGCTTCTCTGGCGGAGGGCATGGCTCCGTGTCCGGTGAGCATAATCACAGGAAGGTCTGGAGAACGCTTCTTGATCTCCTTCAGTGCCTGATGGCCATCCATACCCGGCATCTTGATATCTAAGACAACAACATCCGGATTTTCTTTGAGTTCATCAATGGCCTCTTCGCCGCTGCCGGCCAACAGAGTCTCAAAACCCCTCCTTTTTAAAAGCTTTTTGGTGGTCTCCCGAAATTGCTCTTCATCATCCACCATTAACACTTTTATTGCTTTACTCATCCTATCCGCCTCCTTTTTTGGGGGTGAACAATAGCCGTTAATAGTCTGAAGTTAACATCCAGGAAATATATCATGCCGAGCCCTTAACATAAGAAATCACAGGAGCCAGAGACCAAAAAAACAGAACTACTACTAATATGGATAGCCCGATAATAAGTATCGCCTGCCTCCACCTTAATCCGCACCCCTTTACCATACCCACGGCAATAAGCAGCCATTTCCATGGTTCGGTCAGCCATACAAATAGAGGGATCCAGGATGCCAGCATTGTGACACCTGCTGAAAAGGCATACACAGCAAAAAATTTCGTAAATGTAGTACGCTTACCAATGGTCAAAGACATGACAAAAAATCCCGTACCTGCCGCGATAAAAGTCATAGAAACAGCGTTTATCAGCAATATACCGGCCATAATAACATAGCTCTCACGGAAACAGGTGAGACTCGCACCGGTAAAAAACAAACTGGACAAAATCAAAAAACCAAAAGGTTGTTGAAAACCCACTTTTTCAGGAAATTGACTGAAAAATTCACCCGGTGAACCTAACATCCGTGTCAATGCCTGAAAATAAAAGCCCATGGTGAACCTGTCAGTACCCGTCATTTCAAATGCCTTTGCCATTATCTCTTTACCGTCTAAAAAACCCCAAACCTTACGAGGATACCCAGACAAAGCATTATAAGCGTCAAAATAAAGAAAAACGCCCTTTCTGTTTTTTTGTCAAAATATGTAATACCTTTTGAGTGGAAAAAGGCCTTCTTTTTATTCAACAGACTTTTCTCGCTATTGTCTTCCATCGTTGCCCCATTCAAAGTATTGGCATTGTTAAAAACTTTTGCTATCAACATTGATTCTTTCATATTTCTTGAGGCGGTGTGGGTTTCCGAAACGCGTTATCTCAAAAAGAATACCACCGGACTTTGGCGTGGCCAAATATATGCGGTTTAGGCCACAGACTTAATGGGATTTTGCAGGCTCGTTGGGAAACCGTATATATATTTGGCCACCCACTCCAAAAGGAATAGATAACGCCTTGAGGAAAGTGGCACCGCCGAAAAGGTGCTTGAAACCATCTTGCCATCACTTATGAACATTACAAAAGCATTAGGAATTTTCTTGTAAATCTTAAAACTTCGGCAACACACCAAACCCCCTCATACACCAGTACACAGCCACAAGCAGGATAGTCACTATGTTTGCAGCAAACCACATGGGAATACCCACCCTAAGATAATCCTTTGGCTCCAGATAACCGCTTGCATAGACAATAGCGTTTGGAGGTGTCCCAATAATCAAGGCATAGGCAAATGAAGACGCCATTGCCGTGCCCATAGCCATAAAGGGCAGATAAGTTGTGCCTGGATGGACAAGGCCGGCCATATTAAGGGAGATAGGACCTACGGCCGCTGCTGCCGGTCCATCGGCCATCAGGTTTGTAAGACAGGCAGTAAGACCGTTGTTGATCAGCATTAGAGGAACACCGTGATCCATACCCAGGGGCGCGAGGACATCGATAATCGTTCTTGCAAGCCAGTAAGCGGCACCGGTGCTATCTAAGGTTCGCCCGAATATTATGGCCCCTGCATAAAGCCAGACCACGCCCCAATCCACCTTTTCCTGGTAGTCTCTCCAGT
>CAZENC010000127.1:0-8313 GCA_964513115.1 uncultured Desulfobacteraceae bacterium
CTGCATTGCAGTGGGTCAGGATAGTCGCCCCGTCCGGAACAAGTCTCTGTCCGTTCTTGCCCATTTTCCGGTTGATCTTAATATCCTCTGCAAGGATTTTTTCAGATTCTTTTCTTAGAGCCGATTTAATTTCCGCAACTGAGTGGCCTGCCATATTTTCCACCACGTTTTTCATCCTTTCGACGGCCCATCTCAGGTTTGCTGCGGTGGGTCTGGCAAGGACCATCTCCCCGGCGATCTTCTTGAATTTGTTTCTGAAGGCCGCATAGGATTTTGTCCTTATAGAGCCAGCGCCCAAAGCCATACCCATTGCAGCTGCAACTCCAATGGCAGGCGCACCACGAATGACCATTCTCTGGATTCCCCTTATGACGTCTTTGTGTCCCCTGCAGGTAAACCAGTCAAGTCTTGAGGGTATTTTCCGCTGGTCAATCATACGCACATATTTGCCGTGCCATTCAATTGTGGAAATCATTTCAAAACCTTGATTCGAGCAGGTGCCTAGTCGATTCGTTCCACCCAACCGTAAGGATCGGGTTTTATCCCATATTGGATGGCAACAATTTCATCGTAAAGTTTTTGGGAAAGCTCACCCATTTTTCCTCCAGCCACGATGTGGTCCTCTCCCTTGTAGGTAATCTGTCCTACCGGTGATATAACAGCCGCTGTCCCTGTGCCGAATGCCTCCTTGAGATTCCCATTTTTCGATGCCTCAATAACTTCGTCGATTGCGAGAGACCGCTCTGAAACCTTCATTCCCCATTTCTTCACGATCTGCAGGACCGAATCCCTTGTCACCCCCGGTAGGATGGTGCCTGTAAGGGGAGCGGTTATCACTTCGTCTCCGATATAGAAAAACATGTTCATGGTCCCAACTTCCTCGATATATCTCCGTTCCGTGGCATCAAGCCAGAGTACCTGGGTAAAGCCCTTTTCCTTTGCCTCTTCTGCTGCGAGCAGGCTTGTAGCATAGTTTCCAGCCGCCTTGGCCTCGCCTGTTCCGCCGGGTGCGGCACGGATATATTTATCTTCCACATATATCTTAACTGGATTCAGACCTTCCTTATAGTAGGCCCCTACCGGGCCGATAATTATGAAAAAGAGATACGACCTGGAAGGGCGAACGCCCAGATGTGGTTCAATGGCAATCATGGTAGGCCTGATATAAAGAGATGTACCTTCGCTTTTGGGTATCCACTCCTTGTCAAGCAGAATGAGCTTTTTCATTCCTTCCATGACTGACTCGATATCAACTTCCGGCATGCAGAGCCTTGCAGCGGAACGATTGAACCTTCCGAAATTTTTTTCGGCCCTGAAAAGATGAATGCCTCCATCCATTGCACGATATGCCTTCAGACCTTCAAATATCTCCTGCCCATAATGTACTCCCATGGCAGCTGGATCGATTGAAATATTGCCATAGGGTTCAATACGGGCGTTGAACCAACCTTTTTCAGACTCAAAGTCCATCAAGAAAATATGGTCTGAAAATATGTCCCCGAATCCAAGTCTGGATTCATCGGCCGGTTTGGGTTTTAGCTGACCGGAGCCAGCCCGGGTTATTTGGATTTCCATGATTTCCTCCTTTTCTCCAATATGATAAAATTATCTTTTCCATAGCATATGTGAGCTATAAAATTCAACAGGTTATAAATAAAACCAAAATAGAATGCGGTCCCAAGGATTTGTATAGGGCAGGATCAGAAGGAAATTAGAGGAGACGCTTTTATATGGTGATCAGCTCATATTCACGTCTGCCCAGGCCTATTTTTTTTGCGTACTCCAATTGAATGGACCAGTCAATCTTTGGGTAGAGGTTTCCGAATTTATCTTCCCCAGGCGGACTGGTTGCCTCAAGGCTTGAGCCCTCTGCGGCCGTCTGAAGATTGACCATGTCCACTGAGGCCTGATCAATGGCCACGGGATCTTTGGATACAACAATGCCGATATCCCGAACTATAGGGGCGTCGCTGTGACCATAACAGTCACAAGCAGGAGAAATGTTGGTTAAAAAATTCATGAACAACGCCTTTCCCCGTTTTTCTTTCAGCACGGCAAAGGCGTATTCAACCATCTTTTTCTGGAAGACAGGCACATCCGAACTCCATTGAACATCAATTGCACCGTTGGGGCAGATAAGGATGCATTCTCCACATCCTACACACTTTTGCGGATCAATCTTTGCCTTATCCTTAGTGAGAGAGATTGCATTTTGTGCACAGTGTTCAGCGCAATCCCCGCATCCAACGCACTTTTTGGCCTTTATTTTTGGGCATAAATCGGAGTGCTGCTCCAGTTTCCCTTTCCTGGCCGCACACCCCATCCCCAAATTTTTTATTGTACCTCCGAATCCTGATAATTCGTGTCCTTTGAAATGGGCCACGCTGAGCAGGGCATCCGATTCAACAATCTCCTTCCCCAAATATGCTGTTTTTATAATTTTCTGGTCGATTTTTACCCCTGAAAAGGACGCACCCCTGAGTCCGTCCGCAATGATGATCGGAGCATTAACCACTGAATAGGCGAATCCGTTCTCTACGGCCGTACTAAAATGGGTGATACTGTTGCCCCTGGTCCCTGCGTAAAGGGTGTTTGTATCGGTCAGAAAAGGGGAGGCCCCCAATTCCCTAACCCGTTGCGCGATCCTCCGCAGGAAGATCGGTCGAATAAATGCCGTATTTCCCTTCTCACCAAAATGGAGTTTAATTGCGACAAGATTTCGAGGTGAGATAATGTCTTGGAGACCTCCCGCATCCAGAAGTCTCACAATTTTAGAAAGCAGATTCTCCCTTGCCGATGACCTGAGATCTGAAAAATAGACCTTGCTGGCATACATAAGTTTGGTCCTCAAAAGAGTTGAAGGTAAATGTTTAGCCGGTTACTAACCAGGGAAGTAAGAGCCAGCCCATTTGTGCAATTGATGGACGAACATGGTATTTTGAACAACCTGCAATTTCAGTAAGAATCAGGCATAACACATGAAATAGACAGGAACTGGACAATATGGGCAGAAAGAGATGTTATGCATCCTCAGGTTGTCTGTCAAGCCAGTTGTTTCAGATAGGACTGTTTTGAAATTTTATATTTTTCATTGACAAATAAATGTATGTTAGATTAATAATTGTTTTAACTTCGGGCCCGTAAAGATAAGGTTTTTCAAGTTTTTCCCGGAGACGGCAGTATTAGATTGAGCCTGCAAAGGGCGGCTGCGATTAGGCGGTATTTTATTGCAGCAAGGACTGCAAGATTAGAATCTAAAAAGAAGAAGATGGCGCCATGAAGAAAAAAACCTTGCTTTCAGGTTTTCTTGTTATTGTCATTATCTTCCTTTTTTCATTGGCAGAAGGTGTTTTTGCCCAGGAAGCAAAGGAAATCTTAAGCATTGAGGCATATGACATGCTTAACACTGTTCCTAACACCTACCTCATCGATGTCAGGACAAGAGCAGAGTATCAATTTGTAGGACATCCTATCAATGCTTACCTTTTTCCGTACATGTTTATGTCTGAAGAGTTTGGTAAGAAGGATGACAAGTGCGGGTACCGTTATGATATTAAAAACAAATTCTTTGTTGAAGAAATAGGTAAGTTGTTTAAAAAGGAAGACAATTTACTTATTATTTGCAGCGATGGACTAAGAAGTGAATCTGCAGCCAAGGATCTTATTAATGATGGGTTTAAGAATGTATTTAATGTAAAAGATGGTTTTGAAGGACCTCTATTCCCCTCATTTAAGGACAGTAACAGGAACAAGTTCTATCGTCAGCTTGCGAAAAGGAACAATATCTATGGTTATAACCATAGAAGACACTACGGATGGCAGTGGTGGGGCCTTCCCTGGACTTACCATATGGACCCTAAATTTGCCTATCCTCCTGACTTGAGGCCTTCTAAAAAGTAGTGACAATAATTATGGAGTACCGGGAACACATTAGTTTTCCTTGTTTTTCCTTTATCAAGTCCACCTGAAGATTTTCCGATCCCTGGATTCAGCGGTTTTCCCGAAATGTTTTTTCACCATCAGGGTTTCCTTTTTTGCAATATTCCGTTAAGTTGACAAAAAGATCGGACAGTATTAACTTTAAATGAATTTTTATGGTTGAAAGGAGATGAGGCATGGCTGACGTATTAAATGTAACCGATGAAACGTTCGATGAAGAAATACTAAATTCCGAAATTCCTGCCATGGTGGATTTTTGGGCGGAATGGTGCGGTCCGTGCAAAATGGTGTCGCCTGTAGTTGAGGAGTTGGCTCGAGAGTATAAGGGCAGGATAAAAATTGCTTCCATGGACGTGGACGGAAACCGCCAGACTCCTGGAAGATTCGGTATCAGGAATATCCCCACGCTTATTCTATTTAAGGGGGGGGAGGTAGCTCAGACTATAATAGGTGCTTATCCGAAGAGCTATATTGATGAAGAGATAAAAAAGCTTTTATAATACCTCTCAATAAAAACCCCGTTCCTGAGAACAGGAATAAAAGGCGGGGTTTATTTTTATTATAGGTCAGGGATTTGTTTTGGAAGATCTGATAATTATAGGTGCCGGACCCGCCGGCCTTACGGCCGGCCTTTATGCTGCCAGGGCGCGTCTTAGAACCATACTTTTGGAGAGATTCTCACCCGGAGGCCAGATTTTGACCACTGATTGGGTGGAAAACTATCCGGGTTTTCCGGATGGGATATCAGGTTTTGAACTGGTGGACAGGATGAAACGCCAGGCCGAAAAATTTGGTCTGGAGATCCAGAACCAAGAAGTGGTCGGATTGGAACTTACCCCTGAAATGAAGACTTTGGTGACCGCCAAGGGAAAATTGGAAACCAAAAGCCTTATCCTTGCAATCGGCGCGACCCCGCAAAAGGTGGGGATAGATGGTGAAGATCTTCTGATAGGCAAGGGGGTTTCCTACTGTGCCACCTGTGACGGACCTTTTTACAGAGACCAAGAGGTCGCTGTCATTGGGGGCGGTGATACAGCCGTGGAGGAAGCCCTTTTTTTGACCCGGTTTGCCGCCAGAGTCTATATCATACATCGGCGAGATGAACTGAGAGCCACGAAACTGCTTCGGGAGCGGGCCTTTGCCGAAGAAAAGATAGAGTTGGTATGGGATTCTATACCGACGAGGATTATAGGGGAGGCAGGAGTTGAGGGGATCGATCTGAAAAATGTGAAAACCGGCCAAGAGTCACGTCTTTCGGTTCAGGGCGTCTTCGTCTTTATTGGCTACAATCCCAACAGCGAACTGGTTAAGGGGCAACTTGAGCTGGATAAGCTCGGCTTTGTGGTTACGAATAATGACATGGAGACCTCTGTCGCCGGAGTGTTTGCTGCCGGAGACATCCGATCAAAGGTTCTCCGCCAGGTATCAACGGCAGTTGGTGAAGGGGCCACAGCGGCCTTTGCTGCTGAAAAGTATATTGAAGTATTGATGCACAGCGGGTCCGAGTGAAATAATGGATGAATTTCTTGAGGCAGGTTGAGCGGAACACATTTACTTTTTTCCGCCGCAGGCCGACGGATATCTCACAAGAAAGGCATAGAAACTTGTAATGCGGAAATCAGGCAATATTTTGAAGAGCTTTTTTATAGCGGCCTTTTTTATAGCGTTTATTAACGGTTGCGCGCTCTACGATCAGTTTTTTGAAGAAGAGCCGGAAAAACCCGCCAGTGAACTTATGAGCGAGGGCACGAGACTGCTGGAAAAGGGACGATACGAAGAGGCAACTGCCGCCTTTCAGAAACTGAAGGACAGATACCCTTACAGCGAATTCGCTGTCGATGCAGAGCTTAAGATGGCCGACGCCCTTCATAAGGATAAGCTTTATGATGAAGCCTATCAGGCCTACAATGATTTTGAAAGGCTGCACCCCAAAAACCCGAAGATTCCGTATGTAATTTTCCAGAAGGGTATGTGCCATTTCAGCCAGGTGAGCACTATTGATAGGGCTCAAACGCAAGCATTGCTGGCTAAGGATGAATTCGAGCGTTTAGCAAAGAAATTTCCAAGAAGTGAATATGCCGATAATGCGCGCAGGAAAATACGGGAGTGTTATATAAATCTGTCGGAATATGAATTATATGTAGGCCATTATTATTTCAAGAGGAAAAAATATCGGGCAGCCATGGAGCGGTATCGTTATATTATTGAAAACTATCCGGATTTCGGCCAATATCATGAGGCCCTTGAGTACCTGGCCAAATGCAAGGAAAGGCTGCCGGCAGAGGAGGCACGGCAAGAGGAGTTAGAAGAGAAAAAGAAGTCCTGGTGGTTCCGGTTAACCCATCCTTTTGATTAGGTCGTAAACGGCTTCAAGCGCCTTTTCCAATTTTTCCGGTTTATTTCCGCCACCCTGAGCCATGTCCGGACGGCCGCCACCCTTGCCGCCTACGATACCTGACAATTGCTTGACAATATCCCCCGCCCTGAATTGATTGACCAGATCTTTTGTGACCGTACAGGTGAGCATGGCCTTGCCTCCCTGCTTTGAACCTAAAAGAATAACCCCTGAGCCGAGTTTATTTTTTATCCTGTCCGCTGACTCGCGGAGGTCTTTCGGTGAATCGGCTTCCAGTTCCCGAGATATGACTTTAATGCCATCTATTTTTCTCACTCCCGAGAGGAGGTCTTCAGATTTCTTGGAAAGGAGTTTCCCTTTCAGAGATTCGAGCTCCCTATCCTTTCCCTTGTTTTCTTTCAAGAACTGCCCAAGGCGTTCTCCCAGTTTATCCGGGGATGTTTTCAAGAGTGATGCCGCAATCTTAAGTTCATGACTTTGCCGTTGATCATACTCAAGGGCTGCTTTACCGGTTAAGGCATCTATCCGTCTTGCGTTAGCGCCGACCGCGCTTTCACTAACGATACGAAAAAGACCAATATCGCCTGTGCGCTCAGTATGAGTCCCACCGCATAACTCCATGCTGACACCATCACCTATTCGGACAAGTCTGACCGTCTCGCCATACCTTTCTTCAAAAATGGCCATTGCCCCTGTTTTGAATGCCTCTTCCTTGGGCATTTCGTCCGTGTGAAGTGGAAGGTTGTTACGGATGCGGCTGTTCACGAGTTGTTCTATCTCTATAAGTTTTTGGGGGCCCACCCTTGTAAAATGGCTGAAATCAAATCGAAGCCTGTCCGGAGAAACCATTGATCCCGCCTGTTTTACGTGGTCGCCAAGCAGATCCCTAAGTGCTGCATGAAGAAGGTGAGTGGCAGAGTGGTTAAGCTCTGTAGCCTTTCTCTTTTCCTCGTCGACGTTCGCTTCCACCTTATCACCCACACAAAGACTCCCTGCTTCCACTTGGCCCTTGTGAACAATAAGGTCCTGACTATATTTAAGGGTGTCTGTAACGCGAAATTTCATTTCGTCTTTAATTATCCAGCCGGTATCTCCAACCTGTCCCCCAGCCTTACCGTAGAAGGGCGTTCGGTCCAGCACAACCTCTGCCTTAGTTCTCTCATCAACTGAATGGGTTTCTTTCCCCTCCACCAGAATTGCTTCTATGTTCGCTTGTGCAAACAGTTTCTCATATCCCAAAAACTGGCTCTTGATGTCACGCGCCAGGAGGCCTCGAAAGCCTTCGGGGATTTCTTCTTCGCCGCTTCCCTTCCAAGATTCCTGCGAAATAGATCTTTGTCTGGCCATGGCTTTGTCAAATCCCGCCAAGTCCACATGCAGGTTTTCATCGCGTGCAACGTCTTCAACTATATCAACGGATAATCCATAGGTGTCGTAAAGCTTGAAGGCCACCTCTCCAGGAATAGTGTCTCTACCTTTGGCCTTCAATGTTTCGATTTCTTCACTGAGCACTTTCATGCTGTAGTGAAGTGTATCGGCAAACCTCTTTTCTTCGTTATTAACAACACCTTCAATTAGGCCCTTTGACCGGATAAGTTCTTCATAGTCCGGGCCCATCATTTCAATGACCCTGCTGCAAATGGAATGTAGAAATAAATCATTCAGACCGAGAACTTGTCCAAAGCGGATGGCCCTTCGGATAATACGTCTCAAGGTATATCCCCTGCTTTCGTTTGACGGCAATATACCGTCACCGATCAAAAAGGCAATGGCACGGGCATGGTCAGCTATGACCTTGAAGGCCACATCATGTTTTTCATTCTCATGGTACTTTTTCCTGGAAAGTTCTTGTATCCTGTCTATTAGGCCTTTAAAGAGGTCAGTATCATAATTGGAGGCAACTCCCTGAACCGCAGCCGTGATCCTTTCCAATCCCATGCCTGTGTCAATGTTCGGCCTGGGCAGGGGTGTCAACTTTCCGTTCGGTCCTCTATCAAACTGGGTAAAAACCAGGTTCC
>CAZENC010000128.1:0-8307 GCA_964513115.1 uncultured Desulfobacteraceae bacterium
CAACGTGGATATTCTGGGTTCTCAGTTTTTCCAAAGCCTCGGCCCCGCTGATCGCCGTGAAAACGTCATACCCCTTCTTCAACAGCAGCTTTTTCGTGGTTGATAGAAACCTTTCTTCATCATCCACTAACATCATTTTCATCTCTTCCATGTTTTGCCCCCTATGGTTTGGTTAAGTATTTGAGCAATTAATTAGTCGAGTAGTCGTCAAATGAACCTTGACATATTAAAGCTCCCTGCAGCCCGTCCTCCGTAGCAGGCTACTGCGGAGGGTGGACAAGACTTCGGCGAACTCGGTCGAGTCGCTATGGGAATTCCCTCTGCCATGAGCGACTCGACTTGAGCCGTTCGGCCCTGAGCTCACAGCCGAAGGGCTCGTCGACAAGTCTCGGGCCGAATGGCGCTTTCTGCATTTTCAAATCAGTGGAGCCTTAAGACGCGGCCGGCAGATCAATGGTAAAAGTCGTACCAACGCCCATTTCACTGCTGACCTCCATTGTACCTCCCATACTGTCTATAATGCCGTAACATATGGAAAGGCCAAGCCCTGTTCCTTTGCCTACAGGTTTTGTAGTAAAAAACGGACTGAAAATTTTCTTCAGGTTCTCAGGGCTGATGCCGATCCCATTGTCTTTAACAAATACTTCCACCTTTCCATCCTCTTTAGGATCTGTTCCGATTACCAGTTCGCCCCCTTCAGAACCATGTCTTGCCACAAGTGCATCAATGGCGTTGTTGCAGAGATTCAGCAGAACCTGTTGAAGTTGGGCCGGATCCCCGTGAATACGGGGCGTATCTGCAGAGACATCCTGTGTTATGGTAATACCATGAACACTTGCCTTGTTCGCCACCATGCTTATAACCTCGGGGATAAAGACATCCAGATCAATATCCATGGAAACGGTTTCGCTTTGCCTGCCGAACTTGAGGATAGCGTGCGTAATTTTTGAACAACGGTCGATTTGAAGCTTTATTTGATCAATTGAATCTTCGAGTTCTTTCACATCTTCGGATTCCTTTATTTCACCTTTTTCCTTCATTTCTGTAAGGATAACCTCCATAAGTCCCTGCTCACTATTCATAATTTGGAGGGGGTTATTGATTTCGTGAGCGAATCCTGCCGCCATTTCACCTAATTCCGCTAACCGGCCTGCCCTTATGAGCTGCTGACCCAATTCATCCTTTTCTACATCTATTCGCTGCATCCGCCGCACAATCCAACCGGTCAGATAAAAGGCGATAGTGATTATTACGCCGCCGCCGATAATAGTGATCAGAATGATAAGATAACCAGCTGACCTTAAGGCCCTGAAGGCGTCTACTTTCTCCTGTCTTACAACTAACAACCACTTCTTCTCTTCAAGCCAGGTAGTAGCATAGCAATATTCATCACCTCTTTTATCTTTGTGGAAAAAAGTTGCGATCTCGTTATTTAATGATGAATATTTGACATTTTCAGGATCCTTGTCCATCAGGTTTCCACCTGAGCGACGCTCTGTCTGGAATATTCCTTCTATGTTTAGGATATAGGCTTCGCCGGTTTTTCCAATACGGACTTTTTTCACAAGATCATTGAACATGTATGTATCTATTGTTGCACGGATAACCCATGCCTTTCCTGCTTCTTTCCTCTTGAGTGCGATGACAAAATGGGGAACCCTTCTAAAGCCCAAAAAGATATCGCTGACATAATAACCTTCCCTCATGACTTCCTTAAACCAGTTTGCCTTTCCATAATCTTTGCCGACTAATTTGTAAGGCCCCTGGTAATTAACGTGCATGCCTTCTTGATCAAAAACACCGAGATCCACAAATGTGTTGGATTCCTTTTGTAAGTTAGTAAAGATACTGTAAAGTGTTACTGGATCTACCAGATCTTCATAACCATAAGAGTTGAGAACAAAATTAAGATTTGCCTTTCGTTCCCGGAGGAACGAATCGATCATGTGACGGTGATCTTCAACAATGCGCTTCATACTGGCAATGGTGCTGGTCTCGATAGAAGTGGTAAAATAATAATAGCCGATGCCCAATATCAGGACAAACGGGATAACAGGCACCAGGATCATACTGCCTAAAATGCTCCTTCTCAGGCTCGCATAGTGATGTTCTTTCATGGTTTCATTCCCAACTTTTCCGCCGGGTTGACCGTGCAAATCAAAAAGACTGTTTCAAGTATATAAAAGCAAGCTCCATGCCAAATTGAGGCTACACAGAAATGTCAAATAAATGACTTAAAACATTAAGATTATTATCACGGAGGGATTGTGTGCGTCGGAAGCAAAACAAATTTATGTCGGCATTTTTTACAAACTGTAAATGGAATCCAAATCCTTCGGTTCCAGCAGACCCGCCAGAAAGACGGCGGGCAAGCAGCAGGGAGGGCCGCTTGTCCATCCTCCGCAGTAGCCTGCTACGCAGGACGGGCTACAGAGGATGGACAGCGTAGGAGTCGATGCGGACTGGAGAAGGGTGCCATGCCGAGCCGTTTGACCGGCATAGCCAACCAACATAATCCCACCCCAAAGCTGGGGCCTTATTCCCCAGTAAAGACAAAAAATGATAGGATAGGTCGCAGAAAAAACGTAGGAAGGAAGGATATATTCTACGGAACTCAAATAACACGTTCCATAATGCATATCACACTTCTTGAGGGCTTTCGCTGATCTACTTCTCCTCCTTTTCCTGATCAAGCACCCTCCCCGGAAAACGAATCAATTCCTTGATCTTGGCACTCCTGATCTTCTGATCATGGGCATCCTTTTTTTCAAAGGCTTCAGCCATCTTTACGAGGAGATCTTCCAGCTTCACCGGTTTCAGGATATAATCAAAGGCACCTAATTTCATCCCTTCAATACTTGTCTCAACAGATCCGTGTCCCGTAAGCAGAATAACCTCAGAAAGTGGCTGAACTCTCTTGATTTCCCTCAGTGTCTCAATCCCGTCCATTCCTCCGGGCATCTTGATGTCGAGGATGACTACATCAAAAAGTTTTTCCTTCATCAATTCCAATGCCTCTTCACCACTAAGGACTCCCGCCGTATCAATATTTCTTTTGTTGAAACGATTGACTAAGGTGTCTACAAAGGGTTTTTCATCATCCACTATCAAAACTCTGAAATAATCCATGTGACCTCCTTTATAAATGGCTTTCAATTTTTACGGGCGAGCGGTCAAGCTGCCCTATTTCTTTTCCGGGATAATTATTGGAAGGTTTACCATAAAAGTAGTTCCTTTTTCCATCTCACTTTTCAAAATAATAGTACCTCCCATGCCCTTTACTATGTCATAAGTGACCCACAGCCCGAGTCCCGTTCCACTGCCTGCACGCTTTGTCGTAAAAAACGGGTCAAAAACCTTCTTCTGCTGATCCCGGGGAATCCCAGGGCCGTCATCTATTATGCTGATGGTTATTTGTGTATCTTTCCGACGGCTTTTCACCTGAACCAAACCGTTTTTTCCAATTGCGTCAATGGCGTTGGATATCAGGTTCATAAAAACCTGCTGGAGTTGAGCCTCGTCACCGGCAATAATCGGGATATCTTTATCCAGATCTGTTTGAATATCGATGTTATTGATTCTTGCATAATTCTCCAACATGTCGATGGTCTGATTGACAATTCCGTTTATATCAACATCCTCTAAATGGGGCTCCATTTTTCGCGCATAGCCAAGCATACTGTGGACGACCTTTCGGGCACGCTCCACGTATTCCTCTATGATTTCAATTGATTCCTTATATTCTTTAAGATTTTTGGAATCCCGAAAGTCCTCTTCGAACAGCAGGTCTTCCATCCAGCCGGTCTTTTGGAGAATGACGGCCAAAGGGTTGTTGATCTCATGGGCTACACCTGCCGCCATTTTGCCTATGGCCGCCAATTTGTCCGTCTGGATAAGTTCCGCATTGAGCTCATTCATCCTCAAATCCGCCTGCCTTAATCGTCTGACTGTCAAATAGGTTGTAAAAATAGTTGCCAGGATGATCGCCAGGATACCGAAAACAATGATAACGATTTCCACATTCCGGGCAGCAAACAGGCCGCTCATCTGGTCTGCCGGGTCCTGACTGATGACAAGCAGCCATTTATCATTTCTAAGCCAGCTTCCGGAATAAAGTATTTTTCTGCCAGCGGCATTTTCCTGCTCAATAACCGTCGTCCTTCCACCAAACAACCTCGTATCAAGATTGGATTGGCCTAAGATTCGCCCGTCGAACCGTGGACTTGTCTGGAAAACACCGTCTCTTCTGATCAGGTAAGCATCACCTGTCTTACCTATCTGGGCGGATCGCACTATTCCCCCGAAGATATCCGGGTCAACGGTTGCCCTAAGGACCCAGCTGCTCTGACCTTGTTGGCGTCGAACCGCAATAATAAAATGTGGCAACTGCCGGTAGCCCATATACACATCACTGATATATGTGCCCTTGCTCATGACCTCCGCAAACCAGGGCTGCTGATAGTAATTGAGGCCCTTGAGATCATAAGGCCCCACATAGGCCAAATGGTGACCGGCACTATCAATCACACCAAGGTCAACAAAGGCCCCTGCCCATAAATTCATAACCTCAAATACGCGGGAAATGTTTTTTTCGTCGATCATCTCATTAAGACTATGGCTGGCAGCCATTGCCCCAAGAATAGCCGTGCGTTCCTTTAAAAATAAATCCACGGCCTCTGCCTGTGCCATGGATCGGTATCTTATCTGCTCCTCAATCTTATCCCTACAAGTCTGGGAAAACTGATAATACATGGTTGCGCCAAGGATAATAAGTGGGGCAAGAGCTACCACCAGGGTGATAATAATAATCTTTTTCTGAAGATTTGCATAAAGTGAGGTTTTCATAATAAAATCGCTGCGTGATTTTATGTATTGTATTCTTCCCTCCACAATCCGGAATCCAAAACCTGTTCCTGGCCAGGTTCAGGAATCCGCAATGAGATCATCCAAGTCCCGGCCAGCTAACGAACCTCCAGTACCCCAATATGGCCCAGAACCACAGGACAAGCCATGCAAGGATGGTTACGGGCAACCCGTACTTCACAAAATCAAAGACATTCAGTAATCTTTCTCCTGTCTCGGGATCCTTGCCCATACCAAAGGCAATAGCGTTGTTCGGGGTCCCGACAACCAGGAAATTGGCAAAGGAAGAGGAAAAGGCACAGGCCAGGCCGAGTTTCCACACATGGACATTGGCCAGATCAGCCATGGGCAGAACTATAGGCCCGAGGGCCGCAACCGTAGCTCCGTCACTCATAAAATTGGTCATGACTCCCGTCAGCAAGCTTACCCCTATAGCAAGATTGTCTCCATGGGAAATAAAATCGGGAAGCAGTGCCACAAAGGTGTTGGCCAACCAGAGCGCTCCACCTGTAAATTTTAGGCCCAGACCCATAGCGCAGGCAGCGGCATACAATCCTACTACATCTAATGCTACACCCTCCTGGATGTCATCCCACTCGATAATGCGGCAGAGGAACATGGCCATAACTGCATAAAGTGTAGGGCCACCCAATCCGTAATGTTCTCCTAAAATGATCCACGCGGCAACAAGTACCACCAGGATAACCGCCATCATTGCCTCTTTTCCGCCAAACTTCGGCATCCTGGCAACCTCCGCCTTGACAACCTCGCTCGGGTTTACGCTTTGAACCAGGAACCTGGGTTTGAGCCGTATATACATGTAACCGCCGATAACCACACCCATTAACGGGACAAACGGAAATCCGTATTTCATCCAATCCAAAAAGGAAATTGCCATCCCGTATTCCATGAGATAGCCCACCATAATTGCGTTTCGCCCACCGGCTGCAGGAGAGCCTGGACCGCCGTGATTGGCTGCAAAACATATTCCGAGTAAGAGAAAAATGGCCAGGGCCCTGTCCTTTTCTACCCCGTACATTCTACATGTCACCCTGTAAATGCCCATTAGAACGGGA
Source organism: uncultured Desulfobacteraceae bacterium (assembly GCA_964513115.1). Taxonomy (GTDB): domain Bacteria; phylum Desulfobacterota; class DSM-4660; order Desulfatiglandales; family Desulfatiglandaceae; genus JAFDHL01. The sequence goes on from CAZENC010000128.1 coordinate 5,940, forward strand.
ATAAGGAGCGCTACAAGGGCATGTTCCGACAGAAAGCCTGCGGCCATTGCCAGAACCGGTATAAAAACAAAGGCAAATGCCTTCGCATTCTTGATACGGCTTAACAGTATCAGTCCAATCCTCTTGTCAAGACCTGTCTTTGCAACGCCCACTGCCACCGCCAGAATTCCGAAGATAAAGAACACGGCATCCTTCATATAGGCCTGGGAAATTTCATTTATGGGAAGTATGTAAAAAAGATACATCATCACGCCTACCAAGATATCGGTCGCCCCAAGGGGAAGCGCCTCGGTTGCCCAGAAAAAAACAGCCAAGAAAAATATCCCGAGCATGACCTTGGCCAATTGGGCCGCGTCCCTGTCCGAAAACAGGGGTTTCGCCTCCGCATGGCCTATTTGACCCGGTTTTTGTTCCGCATCAAAGGCTCCCGGCCGAAGTTTTTTATTGATGCAGTCGGTCATAGTCTTACACCCTGCCGAAAGCTTGTATCCAGCGGGGCTGACCGCACCTGCCAGATCGATCATACTCTGTGGAGGTGGAATAACAACCAACCCGGCAAAAACAATCGCTGCAACTAACAATAATACAGGCTTATATCCCGGTTTGTTTGCCCAGAAACTAGGCTTATGCTGGGTGTCAACTGTCGCGTGATCAACCATGTTATCCTCCTTAGATTCCATGTGACTACTCACACAATCAGGCTGAAAGTGTTTAGGCTGAAGGCTGAAAGGGAAAGAGAACCGAAAGAGTTCTTTTCAGGGATAAAGCAGTTATAGTATAGGAGCCCCATGTATAGTACGTTCAGACCTTTACTAACAGTCTTCAGACCCGCCTGCCGCTTGTCCGCCTTTTGTTTGGCGGGTCCGGCGGGCAGGCTTCACCCTAAACAACCTGAGTAGTTACGATTTCATTTACTAATTCTGGATGGATGCAGATAAATATAGGCAATAGCTGTGCCAAAAGTAATTACGGCCTATACCCTTGCTAACTAACCAAAAAGAAAGCTGATTTTTGGAGGTTGTGCGATGGTGAAATTCTTTTGGGAAGGAGACATATGTCAGTAATTTTTACACACTGTAAAGGAAAGAATGGAAAAATTGCAGGAAATACTGATGATCTTGTAATTAACAGTCCTTTGCTTTCTTTATGATTTGTCCGGCTTAATGCCAAACAGAGGACCCATTACATTTGGAGACGCCCTTCTGTCCTGCCGTTACTGACTGCAGGGCGTCTCCAGGCTTGGAAATAAATCCTAAGAAGAGGAGGCATTGAGTTAAATCAGGTTCTACCAGTATCTGAGAAGTTTCTTGATCTTAGCACTTCGAATCTTCGCGTCGTGGACATCCTTTCTTTCAAATGCCTCGGCCAGCTTCGGGAGAAGTTCTTCAAGCTTTATGGGCTTTAAGACGTAATCAAATGCCCCTAACTTCATACCTTCTATACTGGTCTCTACAGATGCGTGTCCTGTAAGTAAAAGCACCTCGGCAAGGGGTTGGATCTTTTTTATTTCCCTCAGGGTCTCAATACCGTCCATTCCCCCGGGCATCTTGATATCCAAGATGACCACATCAAATTCTCTTTTCTTCATTAAATCAATGGCTTCTTCACCACTCAAAACCCCGGTAGCGGGAACTTTTCTTTTGTTTAAGCGATTGACAAGCGTCTCAACAAAGTCTTCCTCGTCATCCACCACCAAAACGTTGAAAAAATCCATGTAGCCTCCTCGATAAATTGTTTTGTTTGAAGTGACTTTATTTTTCTTCCGGAATAACTATTGGGATGCTTATGGTAAATGTAGAGCCTTTTCCTACCTCACTTTCCAGGCTGAGATTGCCACCCAGTTTTTCTATAATACTGTAACAGATCCAAAGACCAAGTCCCGTCCCCTTGCGTTTATGTTTTGTTGTGAAAAAGGGATCAAAGACCTTTTTCAGCTGATCATGAGGGACCCCCGGTCCGTCGTCAGTAATACTGACAGTTATATTTCCCTCATTCCTGCGGCTTTTAACCTTAATTAGCCCATCTTTGCCTATTGCGTCAATACTATTGGATATAAGGTTCATATAAACCTGCTGGAGCTGGGCCTCGTCACCGGCAATAATCGGGATATTCGTATCCAGGTCAGTCTGGATATCAATGTTATTTATTCTTGCATAATTCTCAAGCATATCTATTGTCCGGTTGATCGTCCTGTTTATGTCCACATCCTCAAGATGGGGTTCCATCTTTCGAGCATAACCGAGCATATTATGAACCACCTTTCGAGCTCGTTCCACATGGTAGTCTATCTTTTCAATGGATTTCTTATATTCTTCAATATTTTTACTATCCTGAAATTCCTCTTCCTTTAAAAGGTCTTCCATCCATC
>CAZENC010000129.1:0-1646 GCA_964513115.1 uncultured Desulfobacteraceae bacterium
GGGTTGCTCTTGAGATAAGATAACATATCGCAAAAATCACCCAAATCATTTGTTGATATGAATCACCGCGATTAAACTCGAATTTAATTTCGTTTAAGAAAAAAATAAGAATCGAAAGGATACAGGTAAATCGCAAATTTTTATAATATAGATCATATTGAGAAGATCGCGGATAAATTAATTTAAACAAAATGTACAAAAACAGAGACAAATAAAGAACCGCACCTACGATGCCAAACTGGTACACAAGTGTCAAAAGCAGCGAATGCATATTGCGGTCATTCAAGCCAACTACATGAGATGGCGCTGGACCATTTCCAAAGAGAGACAGATTGGAAACAGTTACGTCCCAAGCATCATACCAAAAAGTTGTACGGTTAAGAATTTCAACAATATTGTCCTGCTGCACAACTTTTTCACGGATCTCGTTCATCCTTTCTGTGGCTTCTTGGACAACCTGAGAATGAAAAATGAGTATTGGAATACTGAAAAGTATAATTATAGCCCAGGCGCAAACAATAGACCGCTTAACCTTGAAACGATAAAAAACAAACATAGCTGCATTTGCCACCACAAAAAGAATAACACCTGCTCGTGTGTTAGCCATAATAAGCCCTAATACCATAACACCATATACCAGCCAGTACTTCCGTTTTTCCTCGCAGGCCAAAAAAATAACAAAGGGGATGAGTACAGAAATAATTTCTCCTATTCCTTCTGAAGACATAATTAATGAGGATATCCTTTCATAACCACCAACTGTTTTTATGGCAACAGCCTCCTTGGTCCGCACCAGAAAAACACTAAACAGTTTACCTACATCAGGCCAATGATAAACAGCTATGCCGATCAGTAAGTGAACCGCAACTATCCAGATAACAACGGCCAGAAGTTTTTTAGCAAAAGCTATTCTGTTGAACCCGTAAAGCCCAGGAGCGTTCACTAAAATCAAAAACAAGATTCCGGAACTACAGAAATTTACAAAATGCCTGACTTCCTTGGCAAAATATATCCCATGCCAGCGAAAAACCCCAATGGCCGCGATGAAGAACAAAACTGCCATCCAAATCAAAAGCACTTTCTCTGCTTTAACGGATGGTTTTAATAAGCATCGGAACAAAAGCAGAAACATTGTCCAAAAAATAGCAAATGTTGCCGTAGTAAGCGTATCCCTGCCACCTATAGTGAGAGTCACAGGAAAGAAAACCAGTCCGATCAAGAATAACAAACAGTATTCGCTGTGTATTATAAACGGGGAAAAAATGAACAATGTCATAATAATCGCAAATGCGATCAATTTCGCAGTTGTGATGCTACCGACCATAAAAGGTATAGCCATCGCCGCCAGGAGCGCGGCCGACATCAACACGATCCAGCAACTGACCGTACTGTTAAAAGAATTCCCGATGGTTTTTATCATAATTGAATTCGAATTATTACGCTCATCAAGTTTTTCGAATCAGAGAAGAAATATCAAATACTTTTATAGCTCGTTTACCGTTTATAATGTAATCAATGCTGATATATTTCCCAGATGGACTGACACGAGGATGTAGATCACAACGTGTCTCGCCAACGAACTTAACAGGGCTGAATTCCTTATCCAGCACAGTTAAATCATGGCTTTTAAAATCATATAATAATAA